>CAZLNX010000502.1:0-3981 GCA_964560795.1 uncultured Anaerolineales bacterium
TTATTTGGCATTGAAGAAGTAGAACAGGAAGCAGTTGCCCCAACGGTCACACAAATTGTTGAAGAAGCTCCCGGGCAAAGCGAACCAACAGAGGGGATCGACCCCACCGCAACCGTGGATGGTGCTGATCCATCCTCTGATGAGATGGACGAAGCGGTGATCCCTGAAACAGTGGATCTGCTTTTCTCTACCGAGTTAGATGATGAAAACCAGCCGGTTGTGGCGCTTGATACCTTTCCCGAGGGTGTGGAGAGAATCTTTGGCAGCTTTCAACTACCAAGAGACATGAATGTAAACGTTGAAGATCTATATATTATTGTAGAGAATTTGACTACTGGGGAATGGGCGTATACCGAAGGGGAATGGGAGTATACCGAAGCCATGACATCGGGGAACAACGTCGGCTTCTCCTTTGATGCAGCAGACCTGACGCCCGATACCTATACCCTTGAAGTCCGCCAGGGGGAGTTTGTCATCGCCTCGGGGTCATTCACAATTGAGCAACCGCTAACGTACGAAAATACGCCCTTTACCTTCACCAACCCCACCGTATTGGAGACCTACCAGCAGGGCGACTATGACCCTGCCTCGGAGGAGCAGCTTGATAATCCCACTTTTGAGGATATTCAATTCTATGTCGAAACCGGCAGGGTTGTAGTTGTGGAAATCCAAGATGTTAGTGAAGAAGATGGTGGTGGGGGAGATGTCTACGATCAATGGGTCAGCAAGGAAGGTGACTGGGTGATCGACTCGCTCAATGCCCTGCCCAATGAAGATGGAAATCATTATTTGGGTCTCCGCAATGTGGAAACAGGTGAAAAAGAAGTCCTATTGATGACGGAACCAGATGATCCTGAACCGCATCCCTATATCGCCTGGATGGCTTATACCCCCAACGAGCCATATTGCTACCCCACCACCGATTATGTCGCCATCAATTTGGATGTGCCCCCATTTGACCAGCTTGAAGTTCGCCAGGCGCTGGCTGCCGCCACCGACCAGGAGGCTTATCACGGTGCCTGGGGCTGGGGCGATAGCCAAGTTGCTTATTCTTTCATACCAAGCAATAGCTGGGGAATAGGTTGGGGGGACGAAGGTTACTTCTCGACATTAGGTGATGGTTTCTTTTTAGAATTAGAAGTGGACTTAGGTGGCTGGCCAGATGCCTGTGCCTATTGCGGCGAGTGCGTAGACAACGATAAGATGGCTGCCGATCTCATCGAGATGTGGGAATCTGAATTAGGCATTTCCATCGGCACCACCTCCATCAGCCACGACCAATTGTCGGCACCCATCGTAGGGCAAGACTACGGCATGTTGTTCAGAGCATGGACAGGCAGTTCTTGGCTGGATTATACGAAAACAGTCATCGAAGAGGGCCATCTGATGGTGCCCGAGGGGGAGTATGATCGTTTCATGCAACTGGTTTATGATGCTGCCATGGAAAGCGATCCCCAAAAACAAGGCGAGATGATAGCCGAACTTGACCGTTTATTGGTGCAAGAGTGGGCTATCGTTATCCCACTGTTGACTTACGAGTGGTGTCCGGATGCGCCTGTGACCAGAGCTGATTGGGATAGCTGAAGCCCACCTTGGCTGTATAACATAAACCGGATTGGTTCTGAGAAACAAAACAAGCTAAGGTTCGGTTTGAGGAGATTGTAGCTATGGCCAAACTAGATGTAACCCTCATCAACGCCCAAGACAGCGAGGCCTGGCCTGCCGAAGTGATCATTGACCAGCCCGTTGGAACGTGGATTGATCAATTGCTGGAGGCGCTGGAATTGCCCCACCAGGAAGGGGGCCAGCCCGTGTACTATCGCATTGTGATCGAGCGCACGGGAGAGGCAATCCGCGAGGGTGAAACCCTGGAAGCCTACGACCTGCAAGAAGGCGACATTATCCGCCTGGAGCGTGATCCCGATACTCCGGCTAAAAAACGGACCCTAGATTCTAAACCGGCAATACGCGCTTCAGCCAAACCACCCTGGAAACTGATTGCCATCCTGGCGGGGGTCTTACTGGCTGTGTTGATCGTCGGCCTGCTGGCGGGGACAGTTTTGCTCTTCAAGCGAGACCAAACCGCGCTCCTCGCCACACAAAATACAGTATTTCCAACCACAAGCGCAGCAACGGAGATAACCAGGCCATCAGGAGCAGAACCAACCCTGACAGGCATCCCCACCACATTCCCTCAGATGACCGTAACCCCGTCTTCTCCCCTGGGATGGAACACTGCACCCTTTGCTGGCCCTGCCCCCGAAGGGGCACTGGCCAGGCTGGGGAAAGGTTGGCTCTCGGACGCTGAGTTGAGTCCCAGCGGGAAGGAGCTTGCTTTAGCAAGCAGCATCGGGGTATTTATCTATGATTATGAAACCCTGCAACTACAAGAGTATATCGCCGCGAACAGTCTGATTCGCTGTATTGCCTGGTCACCCGATGGGCTTGTCCTGGCTGGCGGTTCACAAGATGGCCTCGTGACACTCTGGGATGCAGAAACGGCAACACCGTTGTACACCCTGGAAGGACATCCTGGCGGGGTGTACAGTCTGGCCTGGTCGCCCGATGGTACGATGCTTGCCAGCGGGTCAGGAGATAAGAACATCATTGTCTGGGATGTCGAGGTGGGTGAACGACTGCGCACCTTGAAAGGACATTCTGCCACCGTGTGGAGTGTGGCCTGGTCGCCGGACGGAAGTCACATCGCCAGTGGGTCTTTGGATGGAACTGCGATCATTTGGTACTGGCGCCTGGGCGAAAGCGTGCTTAACTTGGAGGGACATTCAGGTATGGTCACCAGTGTGGCCTGGTCACCCGAAGGCAACCAGCTTGCCAGTGGGTCGGCAGATGAGACCGCGATCCTCTGGGATAGCGAATCTGGAGAGCCGTTGCAAACCCTGGAGGGTTCAAACAGCGAGATATGGAGTGTGGTCTGGTCGCCCGATGGCGGCCAGATTGCCAGCGGAACAGCAAAGGGAAGCGTTATTCTTTGGGATATCGAGACAGGAGAACAATTGCGCACCCTGAAAGGCCACACCACAGAAGTGACCAGCTTAAACTGGTCCTTGGATGGCAGTGAACTCACCAGCCAGGCAACCGATGGGAGCCTGGTGGTGTGGAATCATGAATCCGAGACGCAACTACGCACATGGGAAGGACACACCGAGGGTATTACCAGTGTAGCCTGGTCGCCCGATGGCAGGTGGATTGCTAACGGCTCTTGGGACGGTAAAGTGTCCTTCTGGAATGCTGAGACGGGAGAGCGTGCGCGCCTTCTGGAGGAACACAGCGACTATGTCAGAAGCGTGGCCTGGTCACCGGAAGGTAGCAAGCTGGCCAGTGGAGCATGGGACGGGTTGGCCATCGTGTGGGATGGCGAGATTGGTGCGCAACTGCATACGCTGGATGGGCATACAGAATTTGTCACCAGTGTAGCTTGGTCGCCCGATGGCAGACGGCTCGCCTGCGGTTCAGAAGAGGGTCCGATAACCATATGGGATGGGGAAACCGGAGAGCAGTTACGCACCCTAGATGGACATACCGCTAGCGTGTATGGTCTGGCCTGGTCGCCGGATGGTAGCCAAATAGCCAGTGGCGCAGAAGACCAGATGGTCATCATCTGGAACGCGGAAACGGGAGAGTCGTTACAAACGCTGGAAGGGCATACCGATGGTGTCACCAGCGTGAGCTGGTCGCCAAACGGAAAACGGTTGGCCAGTAGCGCATGGGATCAAACTATAATCATTTGGGATAGGGATACAAGCCAGCAACTTCATACCCTGGAAGGGCACACGGATGTTGTCAGCAGTGTGGCCTGGTCGCCCGATGGTGAGATGCTTGCCAGCGGTTCCGCGTATGAAGTAATCCTATGGGATGGCAATACCGGCGAATGGTTGTGCAACCTGCAAGGTCATTCGAGTGGGGTGAGCAGTGTGGCCTGGTCGCCCGATGGTGAGATGCTTGCCAGCGGCTCAGGGGATG
>CAZLNX010000503.1:0-3974 GCA_964560795.1 uncultured Anaerolineales bacterium
GAAATAAGGTAGAATCACTCTTATGAGCGTTGGAACCGCCCGCACAATCATGCTCAAAGTAGATGATGAGCTTTGTCAAACCTGTCTGCGATGCGCGCCAAAGAAGATGTGCCGCGGCAGCGCCTTTATTCGATTTGATCGAGAAGATGCCCCCTTTATTGACATGAGTCGCTGTTGGGGTTGCATGGAGTGCATTCCAGAATGTCCTTTCGATGCCATCGTCCGGCATGAATACTGAGGCAAAGTATGCATACTTTCTTTGAAGATTATCTTGAACGGCTGACCAAATTACACCTAGGCATCATCGAAGCGATTAAAGATTTACCTGCTGAAGCGCTAGATTGGGTACCCATCGAGCATCCCAACGCAGAGATTAATTCCATCAATGTGTTGGTCACTCACCTGGCTGGGGCTGAGCGATACTGGATTGGGGATATGGCGCTTGGCGACCCTTCGGTGCGCGTCCGTGATGAGGAATTCCAGGCTGAAGGGTTGAGCATCGAAAGCTTGATTGAAAAGATCAATCATCTCACAGAATATGCCCAATCGGCTCTCGAAAATATCGAATTTGATAAGCTTGACGAGGTTCGCCACTCCCAGGCATTTGACCAAACTTTCACCGTAGGCTGGTCGCTGCTGCACGGCCTGGAGCATACTGCGATTCATGTAGGACATATCCAACTCACGCGCCAGCTTTGGAAAGAACGATAGCAAATTTCTAAAAACCCAAAGGGGGTAAATATTCACTCGGCACGATTGGAGGAGTGACATGAAGAATTTTCAATTTTTCATAGTAATGCTTATCGTAGTGCTGTTGGTGGGTTGCGCGCCAAGTGCCCCAATACCTACAAATACACCTACCATTCAACGAACTGTGCCGCGCGAGGAGAATTGGGGCATCTATGCACTCGACCTGTCGACAGAGCAAATCGAATTGATCTACAGCACGCCATGGAGGATTGCCGGCCTGAGGTTGAGTCCATCGGGAGATCGCTTTGCCTTCTCCTTAATGATCGAGGGGGATACACATGATGATGAAGAAATCTGCACCGTAGATGTAGATGGCTCCGATTTTCAGCGTCTCACTGAGAACGATAACCTGGATACCTATCCAGCCTGGTCCCCGGATGGATCACAACTAGCCTTCCTTTCTTGGCGGGACAAAAGTATGGATCTCTATTTGATGAACGTTGATGGCTCCGATCCGCGGCTTTTATACGATTCTGGATCTCACGATGGCGACGTTCATTGGGTAGGGGAAAATCTGGTTTATACCCAGAACAGTCAAATTTGGATGATCAACACAGATGGCAGTGGCGCCCACCAAATCAGCGATCCACCTCGAGCTGGAGAGTGGGGCCAGGCCGTACTGCCCTTTGGGGATTACGACCCAAATTTCAGTCCTGATGGGACCAAAATCGCCTTCGAACGCATGGTCGCAGATGATACCCAGCACGGCAATTACGACATCTTCCTGATCAACCCCGTTGGAACAGGGGAAACTCAACTCACGACAAATAGCAACACTCAGGGTTTGCCGCAGTGGTCTCATGCTGGGGACAAAATCGTTTACATAATTTCCGCTATTGGCAACGAGGGTAAATATGAGATATTCATAATGAACGCCGACGGCAGCGACAACCACAATGTAATGCCAGACTATATACCCCCAGGTTTTCTGGCACATTCAGCAATCTTCTCACTGGATGATGGCAAAATCTACTTTGCAGGACAGTGGTGGGAGTAAAATTAAGCAAAGAAGCCCTGGTCAACAACCAGGGCTTCATCAATCATGGAAATAAGTATTAATCTCCTGCAACCGGTTGAGCAACAGTCTCAGCTTCTCCCTCTTTCATCGGGGTAGTAGCCCGCTGGAAGCCGATGAACATCAGCACTGCACCAAGCAATTCTCCAATGTATAGGGCTGCCGGGACGCCCATGCGGCTGAAGGCCCCACCGAAAGCTGGGGCGATGGCGCCCACGGCGATAAGGATATTACCAATAGTACGATGCAGCAACACGCGCTTACGGAAGAAAATCCAGGCTGAATAGACAGCACCACCAACCAATGTCACAGTGCCGTAGAGGTTAAAGATGGGGGTCAGTGTGCGTACTCCGGGAGTGACAATGGCATGTCCGCTTAATTCGCTACCGGTGTGTACGCTGGTGGTCAACAGGCTGGGGTCTAATTGGGCGGTGAAAACCTTATAGACACCGTAGAGCGAACCCAGAACCAAAACTACCATTAAAGCATTTGCCCCGCCCTTCTTGGCCAGCAGATACACTGTTCCTTGGCCTAACCAGGCCGCAACCAGGATGGCACCGAACAAGTACCATAATCGATAAATCAAGGAATTCCAGCCAAAAGCGCCGAAGAAACCTTCACAAAAACCGCCGATTCCATAGAAAATCATGCCAATTCCCCACAACAATACATGGTTACTGGGTTTCTTGGCATAACGTTTGAACAGGAAAAATGCAAAAATAAAACTAATCGCCGAGGCGATAAAGGGTAAGAATGTATTTACAAAAGTCATAGATTACTTCTCCTCATGAACTAGCCAAATTTAAGCGCACCCACGCCTACGGCAATGGTAAACACCAGCATGCCGAATATGACAAATGCCAGAAATCCAATGGCAATGGGGATGAACTTCTCATAAAATGCAGGATACTGTCGTTTTGGGGAAGATGGGGTTTTACTCATGATGCCTCCACCAACAAGTAGGATGCATCAAGTGTACCCCTGCGGGATTACTAAGAATATGTAGTTTTACTCAAGTTTTGGTTAGATGAAGATATGAATTTCTCTTGGTAGTGTTGACATTTCAAAACTAAGAGGAGTACGTGCATAAGTCTGCTTTTTCGTCTACATGAAAGAAATCCCTAAATATCAACACGACCTAGGCATCATTCAACACTTGTACGCTGGGGCGCAGGTTTAAGTCATCAATGAGGGTGTTCAATTCATCGTTGGTAAGAGGACGACCCTTCCCCGCGTAGGCGGTCAGAGCAGCTTCCATCATATTTGTGCCAAAGGAACGGCCTTCATAACGCGGGGTTGTGGTGATCATCAGCCGCACGCCACGCTGTCTAAGGAATTCGACATTTTCTTCGGTTGTGGTGTTGGTGATGACAGTCTTCCCATGCAAATCCTGGGGCAAGTATTTGCGCATGAAGAGAAAATCGCCAGCCAAAAGATCGGATTCAAGCCAAAACTTCTGATATTTAGGTTCGTGTTCCGCTCCGCTGCTGCCATAATAGAGCAAACTCATCGGGAAGTAGCTAATGAAAGGCAGCATCACTTTAGCAACACGCTTGAAGTTGCGAATACCGCGCACAGGGATGGGAATCCCTAAGGCAACCATCAAATCCCCAAAGATGACCTCGTCGGTGACCTCAGTTACAGCTTGAGAAAGACCAATGCGATCGACGGCCACAGGGATAAAAGCACGCCTGAAATGCGGCACTCCTTCCAAAATCAAGCCTTGCACCTCCCTACCAGAACCGCTAAAGGCATTATGCAGCGCCGGGGCAGCCAGCTCGAAGACGCGTCTCTCCAGCGTGTGCTTCAATCCCCTGCCATCCACCACAGGCGTTTGCTTGACTCCCTCGATCAGTTTCAACGCCGCCCGTAAGGGATATTCACGCCCCTCCAGGCGAAGATACAGATCAACGCCACCCACCCCAAAGGCATCTACCTGATCATCCAATTCAGTGTAGAGCTGTTTGGCCTTCTCAATATCGCCATTGGTACCAATGCGCTCGACGCTAATCTGCTGCCCCTTGAAATTGACGACAACCTTTTTATCTCGGCTAGAACTTCCTAAACTGACGCTCACCGCTCGCTTCATGCAACATCTCCTCCGCGGAAATTGAAGATTGACTTTACCTTATTAAACCAAAGATGAACAATGATCAACTATACTAATCGCGAATAGGATTTGTGAGAATTAGGATGATTGAGGAGCCTG
>CAZLNX010000504.1:0-3969 GCA_964560795.1 uncultured Anaerolineales bacterium
TACCATTTTTTCAACCTGATCATAGATCAGGCATCGTTCATTTGTCTAAATGCGAGCTCTTAAGTGATTTATGAATTAAGAGCGCTAATGCTATAACCAAACCTTTTACCACGCTTTGATAAAAGGAAGGTACATCCAACAAATTCAAACCATTATTAATCACTGCAATGATTAGAACGCCTAACAGTGTCCCCATTATTGACCCTTCACCGCCTTCAAAGCTGGTACCACCAACTACAACGGCGGCAATCGCATCGAACTCAAAGCCTATACCTGCTACCGGTTGAGCAGAATTCAGCCGTGCGATCAATATTTGCCCGGCAAGTGCAGAAAGAGCACCTGTAATCACATAAGTTGAAGCCACATATTTCTTGACGGGAATACCGGATAATTGAGCTGCAATTTCATTATTTCCAATAGCATAAATATATTCCCCGAACTTCATACGCGTGAGAGCAATAAAGCTAATGACAAACACTACAATGGCAATAACAATTGGCATCGGAACGGAACCAAGATAACCCACGCCAACGAAGCGAAAAGCATCCGGTAGCCCTGTAATGGGTTTTCCTTGAGTGTAAGTTAGTGCCAAACCACGTCCAAACGTCATTACACCTAAAGTAGCGATAAATGGGGGAACACGCATTTTTGTGATCAGCCAACCGCTAATCAAACCCAGCCCTGCACCAATCAGCAAACCAAGTGGAATTGCAAAATAAACAGGCACCCCACTTTGTAAAACATCAGCCGTGATAACTGCTGACAGGGCTAAAATAGAGCCAACAGACAGATCAATACCACGTGTCAAAATGACCAGTGTCATCCCTACTGAGATAATCCCATTGATAGTTGATTGCCGCAATATATTTGTCAGATTGTTTATTGTTAGAAATCTATCTGATAATAATGTCAAAGCAAGGCACAAAATGACAAAAGAAATAGTTAGCCCATACTGTTGAGCAAAACTTCTCCAATCCAACTTTGATCGAGTCTGCATGGCTGTTTGAGACATTAGAAAACTACTCCGGAAACAAGTATCACGTTTGCAAAAGGAGAAAATTCGCCAGTTCTAATAATTGCTCTTGTTGATTTAGTTTCTTCTTTGAAGTTTTCGTGAGCAACATATTCGATGGGAGTATCCCCAAGTAACTCAATTAGTTTTTTTTCTAATTCTTGATTTTTTTCTTTGATTTCCGAAGCAACAATTGCACTTTCCACTTGCATTTCACTTAGAATGACTTCAAGCGTTTCTAAAAATGACGGTATGCCTTCTTTTAGCGCCAAATCAATTCGATTTACTCCAGCAGGGATTGGTAAACCTGCATCTGCAACAACCAACTTGTCTGTGTGGCCTAATCCTGAAATAATGGATGCAATTGGTTGATTGATAATTCCTATTTTTTTCATTTTTTCCTCGCGGCTATTTCATTAACTTGTCTACTTCTTCTTGTGTTGGCATACACGGCTGAGCACCCATTTTTGTAACTGCCAAAGCACCGGCTGCGTTTGCTTGTTGAACTGCATCTTCAAGGGGTAATCCGTTTGAGATACCAACTGATAAAGCTGCTACAAATGCATCTCCTGCCGCTGTAGTATCAACTACCTCAACTTCATAAGGTTGCAATTCTCTACTTGGTTCATTTGGTGTGACTAGTAATGCACCTCGAGAACCAAGTGTCAACACAACAGTTTTCGCACCCTTGGAGAGTAATCTTCTTGCGGCAATTTCAGCCTTTTCAATAGTCTCAACAGCTAGGCCAGTTAGTAAGGCTGTTTCACTTTCATTAGGAACAAGGACATCTACATTCTTGAGCAATTCATCAGATAATTTTTGCGCTGGTGCTGGGTTCAATACAACTTTGACAGAATTCTCTACAGCCAATCGAACAGTTTCTTCAATGCAATCTAATGACACTTCTAAAGGCATCACAACAATATCAATGTCGTCAATTTTTTGCCAGGCTGTTCGAACATCTTCGGGCGTCAAAGCCATGTTGGCACCAGAAGCAACAACAATGCTATTCTGTCCGCCTTGATCCAAGGTGATTATTGCAATGCCTGTGGCTTCGTCTGGATCAACTGACACATGAGAAACATCAACACCATCGTTTGTTAAGTTATCTGTAAGTGCTTTGCCAAATTCATCATCCCCCACTCGCCCGATCAATGTGACTTGTGCGCCCATTCGAACTGCGCCAACTGCCTGGTTGGCCCCTTTTCCACCGGGTATCGTTTGAAATTTTGTACCAAGAATTGTTTCGCCAGGAGCAGGCATATAAGGAACGCGCACAACCAAATCCATATTCAAACTGCCAACGACAACCACATGAGACATAAATGCTATTCCTCTCGTTTTTGACAAGAATCTCTGATAACAAGCGATGTAGAGAGTATCGCTTGCCGCGCTGGAAGATTGGAATTTTCAATTCGGCTAATGACCATTTTCGCGGCTTGCAACCCCATTTCCTGTCCCGACTGTGCAACTGTAGTAAGAGGCGGTATAGTAAATGATGCCAGGGGAATATCATCAAATCCAATAATTGAAATATCTCCTGGAACACTTAGTTGAGCTTCATCTGCAGCATGAAGTGCACCCAGTGCCATCATATCGTTGCATGCAAAGATAGCGGTTGGCGGGTTGCCAAGGTCGAGCATTTGTTTTGCTGCATCAGTACCTGATTGAGCGCGGAAATCCCCCATAAATACCAAGTTGTCATCTAATATATTGTTTTCTGATAAAGCCATTCGATACCCTTCAACACGAGCCGCACTTGGGTTCAGCAAAGAAGGCCCTGCAATGCATCCAATTCTTTTATGTCCTAGTTCTACTAAATAATTTGTTGCTTGATACCCACCGGTTTTATTATCTACCAATACGCTGTCAATAACCGCACCGGGCAATTCACGATCTACAAGCACAAATGGAACTCGATTGTTTTCTAACATCAAAAGTGAATCATCATGAGTTCCAGCAGAGACCAATATGATTCCATCGATTTGTTTGCCAAGCAATACTTCTATGTAGTTATGTTCTTTTTTAGGATCATCATCAGAGTTACATAAAAAGACGCTAAACCCCGCATCAAAACATGCATCTTCTACACCGCGAAGCACTTCTGCAAAAAATGGGTTAGTGCTGTCTGGGATAAGCAACCCCAATGTGTTAGTACGTTTATCTTTTCTTCGTAAACTGCTAGCAAGGCGATTTGGCGTGTAATTTAACTCTTCCATTGCAGCCAAAACTTTAGTTTGAGATTCTTTACTCACGAACCTTGTCTGGTTAATCACATGAGAAACTGTGCTAACCGACACACCTGCAATTTTCGCTACATCACGAATACTTGCCATAAACTCCTTCGAAAACGTTATCGCATACGTTTGCGCAAACGTTTCGATACCATATTAGCATAATTATCTTTGCAAGTCAACAGATGTGTGATTTTTCACATATCTTTGTGCATATTGCTGCGCTATGTCTAAACTAGCGCTCCAAAATCTTGAGCTCATCGAGCCCGAAAATCTTAGGTTTATAAAAACAAAACTTTATGATGTAGTGAACACAAGACTGAAACCTGAGACAACAAGGTCGTGAGTCCCAGTCCTAAAATTGGGGCCTTAGAGCAAAAATGGCACTGTAAAAGTGCCATTTATTATAGCGGGACCTGGACTCGAACCTGGGACCTTCGGGTTATGAGTTCCAGTCCGACGAGCTTGGGTTCATTTAATCTTAATCAAAATATTTCGACAATAACGTTTGAATAGCCTTAGCAACCTCCCTGCGCGTGCCAGGGTTGGTTATCCTGGCAATATCCTTGGCGACTTCAACTGCCTCAGGCGGCAAGCTCTCCACGCTCTCTGCATGGATGTCGAAGGCTTTCAAGGGTGGCCAATTGGCCAATACCAATAATTCATTGGGATTGATTTCGAAGTGGTCCGCTAGCTGAATGCAGTTTGGGATCGTAGGACGCT
>CAZLNX010000505.1:0-3969 GCA_964560795.1 uncultured Anaerolineales bacterium
GGCTTCCAGGGAACGAAGAGCCTGCGGGGATGGCAAAGAACCCTTTCCACCACCGGCCAGGTAGCGCTTTATTTCCAGGCAATGCGCCTGGTTCTTTACGTGGGGAAGCGATTGATTGATAATTTCCACGGCATTAACGAGCATGCCGGCTAATCGAATGCCTTCTTCTTGCCAGGTATTCATTTTCATGGCTCCTTTTTATTCAGAATAGAAAAGACGCCCAGGGCGATGTCCTGAGCTCGTCGAAGGGCGATGACACGCTCCTGGGCGTCTACTTGTTTTGGTATCTTTCGCCATGTTCTCACGCGCCTGCAGAAAACAACGGCAGGGTTGAGCGCTTGGACCGTATTGGTTGTTTCATTCTTGCAGGGCATTGGCCGTACCCTGGCAGGGTTTGCATGGCCAGACGGTCGCGTTCGGGATGGGGCTGCCCGCCCCAAACGGTATGGCCACTCGGTCGCCGGCAGCGTTCACCGACGTCTGCGTTGCATACCGGACAGGGCACTTCGAGGGCCGGGTCACGCGCCCAAGTTTGACCGCAGATGGAACAAGAAACAGTCATCGCGTCTCCTTTCTTCGAGCAACATTACCAGAGAATCAAAATCCCCCGCCTGATGGGCGGGGGATTTTGATCGATGATCATATGGTGTTAGACAATAGCCTTCAACCATTGGCGGAATGATGATGTCACTTCCTTCCAATTACCATTCCACCTCTCGGGCAAAGGTTCCTTCTCCGCGTCGTTGAAATTGGCCAATCCATACAGCACAGATGATATGTCCTGCACGCTGTACTTTCGCTGATACAATTGCAAAAGTTCAGGCAAAGGACGGTGGTGTTGAACCAGCGTATAAACATCAATGAAGTCTTTTCGTGCCGTTCTCCGAAACTTATGCAAATCTAAAAGCTGTTCGGTTCCTGCTTCCGCGAGGGTTGCCCGATCCCGAAGGGATGCCTACGGCATGCACGGGTCTTACAGCCTCTCCACAGGCGTTCATTCCCGCCGAACTGGCGGTATACGTTAATTTCGCCAGGTTCCTGGCGGCGTTGAGATCGCGATCCATAACCAGGCCACAAGCATCACAGCGATACGTGCGTTTCGATAGGGGCAACTCCTCCTTGAGATGCCCACACCGACTGCACGTTTTACTTGACGGATACCATCGATCTGCCAGGCCAATATCCACACCGTTCCAAGCAGCCTTATACTCCATTTGGCGGCGAAATTCGTGCATGCCCACATCGGCAATGGCGCGCGCTAAGTGGCGATTCTTGAGCATCCCATTCACATTCAGATCTTCGAGTACGATAACACGAGGTCGCTGGGCTGCGGGCTTGGTTTTCGCCACGATGCCACTGGTCGCCTTGTGTAATGCATCTCGTCGAATGTTGGCTACTCTGTAGTGCAGCCGGGCAATCTTCCTACGCGTCTTCTCACGGTTGTGGCTGCCTTTCTGTTGGCGTGCGTATTTGCGCTGCAATCGCCGCAGCTTCTTTTGCGCCTGCTGCAACGATTTGGGATTTTCGTAGCATGTGCCATTTGAACACGTCGCCATGGTGTTGATGCCCAGATCGACCCCCACAGGCGCACCTTGGGCTGGTTCTGGCTCCGGGATTTCTTCTTCGACCTGTACGCTCACAAACCAGCGCCCAGCTCGCTCTGATACCGTAGCCGAGAGAATATGCACCCCTGTGCTAGGCAGATAGCCCCGCTCTTTTTATTTCAACACCCCCAGGCGCGGCAGTTGGATATGCCCTTCGAACACCTTGATCACCCCGGTCAACCGAAAGCTGCCTGCTCCCTGCTTGCGAGATTTGAACCGCGGATAGCCTACTCTACCCCGTAGTTTGCCTGCCTGCTTCAGTTTCACCCGCCGGAAGAAGTTGGCAAAGGCTCTGTCCAAGTCTCGCAAGGCTTCCTGCGGGGCACACTTGGACACTTCATACATCCAGGGATAATCCGTTTTCTTCAGCCGGTTGAGTTCTTTGTGCAGGTCTATCGCCGTCAGGGTTTCACCCCTGGCTTCATAGGCCGCTTTGCGCCGCGCTAATCCCCAATTGTAGGCAAAACGTGCCGTCCCTGCATGTTGCCTACAGTGCGTGCGTTGCCGGTTGTTCAGGTCAAGCTCTGTCTTGTATCCACGGATGACACTTCGACTTCGCTCAGTGCCGATCTTCATAAATCTTCGGCAGCCTCCTGGAGTGTCTCGATCAGTTTGCGGTTCTTATGACTGCGACTGCCGTACAAGCGGGCCGAAAACACCGTGATGATCTCTAGCACATCTTGCACCAATTCTTCCTCGAACCGGATCGGTTTTTCGCTCTGGTTGATGATCGTGACTTCGACGTTGAATTGCTCACACAACGCAAAGATAATCTCCGAGCCAAAGCGCAGCAAGCGGTCTTTGTGCGTCAGTACCAGACGCTCGATATCTCCAGCACAAATGCGTTTGATCAGTTGCCGCAAACCGCGCTTATTGTAATTCAGCCCGGAACCCAAGTCTTGCAACACTTCATAACTCCATCCGTTGGCAGCGCAAAAGGATTCCAGGAAAGCTACTTGGGTCACGAGATCGTCTTTTTGGTCATGACTGGCGACGCGCCCGTAGGCCAGTGTCACCCGATCCGATGGCGCTTTGCGGGGCGTAATCCCCCGCAGTTTGGCCAAGTCGTACCGGCGGTGCCCGCCGGGTGTGCGTTCTACTTCGATCTTGCCCGTAGCTTCCCAACGCCGCAGGGTTTCTTTGGAGACCCCCAGCTCTTTTGCGGCTCTGCCAATGCTGACTCTCATAACGATAATTATACACATAATGTATATATATATCAAGTTATACCCAAGTTGTATCTTGCAGTGATAAACCCCCCGCTGTGCAACCGCAGACAGCTTCATGCAGGCAATATCATCCAGTGCCGCCAAATGGCAGCCAAATTCATCCGATGAAACCAAAGGTTGCAACAACGGATAGCGATACTCCATGAAACTTAGTTGCACCTGCCCCGACATCGCATACAAAGTACCGGAAGAAACGCTTGTGACTTCAAGCGGCAAGGAAGATTGCAAACTACTTGCCAGTTGCATGGCATCACCCAGCTGATCCCCTGTGAACTAGTCCAGGTCAACAGACATCCGATGTTCGTAATAAATTGCAAGCGCAGTTCCGCCTGCCAGGTAGAAATTGCGCTCGCTCATCACTGTTCCTATCGTCTGAAGAATTTGTTGTTGCTTTTGAGGTAAGGATTCTTTTTTCACGAAGATATTCTCCGTTCCCAGACCGTCAGCGAAGCGTTTCCAATCCACTGACTGGCTTGGGATTGTGGTAAGTCGAGGACGATTTGCCAATACGCAATTTGGCGCGGGGATAGACCACCCCCGCGATGCGTCTGAATCCAGGCAGCTAAACCTTCATCCCCCACCTTCCTGCGCAGCCAGCGCAGCATAGGAAAACTACCTCTCTCCAAAACGCGCCGGATGATGAAATCCTGATGTTCATTCCAGGACAACGATTGAAAGTCCACATCCCAAAAAAGCGGTTTGATGATCTCGTCCATACTGTAATTATACATCAGGGCAACATTCCTCATCGTTCCTTTCTCCTGTTTTTTTTCTTTAGGTCAATTCCGGCGGCCACCACCCGGAAAGGACAGCTTCATCCGGATCCAGGTCACCCGGGGGAAAACGCACTTCGTATTTACCTTCGCCCTTTCGGATGGCCTGAGATACGGGTTCGATCCAATCGTATCCCGCATCGTCAGGATCGGGCACTAGCAGGTAGTCATACTCCGGGTGCTGGGTGAACCAAGCCAGCATGGTGTATGCCGGCGTAGCCCCGGCGGTGTAGACCACCCGGACATCGTCCATCCCCCGGTGCCGAAGAGCCTGGGCCATGATGAGCATGTCGATCATACCCTCGACTACAACGACCATCTTGGTGTGCGGCTTGCAGCGCCAGGCGCCCATGGGCTGCAGCA
>CAZLNX010000506.1:0-1470 GCA_964560795.1 uncultured Anaerolineales bacterium
GTCCGTTGATCAGCCGATTACGAAGGAAACTGGATAGCTTCCCTGAAGGAAAGAAATGGATAACCAGCGTGAGAGGGGTCGGGTATGTTTTTGATGCGGATATGCCGGGGCGATAGGATCAGGTTGTGAGAGAAGTCTCAGATCTCTCTTAAAATCGGGGAGAATTCAAATTTAGTTAATGATTGCATCCCTCAGACAGGGAAGTAAAGCTATAATATTAGGGCGTGTCGTAAAGCTCACAAATCACACTACCAAGAATATATTATGATGGTCGATAGATACAAATTATCATATACTGGAGTTAGCCTCGCTGTAAGCGCGTCCGTTACCCTTGCTAAAGAATATTTGCTACATAAGGATTGGGAGAAAGTAAGGGAAAGGGTCTGGGATGAAAATTTGCTCAAAGCCAGAACCAGGAGCAGTATTCAACGGGTGTATCAGGAAATCTGGCCGCGGCTCGACCAGCTTTCAGAAGAGCAACTGGAACTATTGGTGGAAGGAAATCTTCAGGAGCAAAAGCACCTGCTCTGGTATGCGATCTGCAAGCGATATGCGTTTATCAGGGAGTTTGCTGTCGAAGTAATTTATGAGAAGTTCCTAAGATTAGATTATGAATTGACCGAGTTCGACTACCGGGCATTCTACAACCGTAAAGCCGACTGGCACCCGGAATTGGATGAGATTACAGAAACAACACAGACAAAGATGAGAACCAGGTTGTTTTGGATGCTGCAGGAAACCGGCATTATCTCGGAGGACAATAGGATCATCCCTGTTAAATTATCTAGGCGAGTGGTTGATTTGTTGGCGTCCGATTCGCCAGAAGAACTGCGCATATTTCCAGTTGCTATGAACGGCATTAGATGACACTATGAACGAGAAGGAAATCTTCGACCACCTATTTGCGATCATCAGTAGTAAGCGCTTCTTGAAAATGGAGGGCTTGGGCAATGAGGTACCCTTCTTCATTTGTCCTTTCCCACCAGAAGATGCTGAAACCATGGGAAAGTTGGGCAAGAATTTGATCAAGCAGTTGGCATTGAAGGGGATTTCTGTGCTTAAGATCAATCTCTACGACCTTTCCATCGAATTATTACAAGAACGGGGAATATGGGAGCAGATTCTCGAAACCGAACAAGAACTTTCGAAAGATGAGCTCAAAGAACTACTCCAAGGGGTGCTCGATCCTGAAAATCACCTGATACCGGCGATTGCAGAAAAGATGGCGCAGGTCGACTTTGACGTTATGTTCATCACTGGCGTGGGGGAAGTCTTCCCTTATATCCGATCACATACAGTTCTCAATAATTTGCAGAGTACTGCCAAAGATCAACCTACTGTAATGTTCTTTCCCGGGGAATATAAACATTCGCTTGAAGAAGGTGCTTCGCTCGACTTGTTTGGCATCCTGCACGACGACAAATACTATCGGGCATTCAATATTTTCGATTACCAGATTTAGAGGGATAA
>CAZLNX010000506.1:1570-3966 GCA_964560795.1 uncultured Anaerolineales bacterium
AAGATGCTGGCCTTGCTGCTGGAAAATAAGGTTGTGAATGGACAGGCAGCGTTAGAGTACTTCTTACCCAAATGTCAGGATGCCATGCTGAAAGCGGAAATGAAGCGCGCCGTTGGCATTCCATCGAAGAGCATCCTTTTCAATATCGACCAGAAAGCGGATACCATCAGCAAAACGGAGATCGATGCTGTGTTGGCAGTATTCGTAAAAGTCTTCAACGATATGCTGGGGTATTACGGCAAACAGGGCTATGTGGCTCAGTTTGAGCGTGATCTCGATCATCGTGGCATCTATGAAGATTTCAAGGCTGTTTATCAGGATGTGTCAGGCAACGATTGGGAAACAGGTCGCGAGCAGATCATCCTCGAGAAGAATAATATTGCCAAAGCCTATGCTCAAGTTTCTGGTAGCTCCGAGGAATCACAGAAAAATATCATTGACGCTTACCGCGAGGATTACAAACTCTCCATCGAGGATTTTGCCGAACAGGTCAATGATTACGTGCAAAAGCAAGGGGCGAGCTTTCGATTGAACTTCTTCGTAGATGAGGTTGGTCAGTATATCGCTGACAACGTCAAGCTGATGACCAACTTGCAAACCATTGCAGAGAGCCTGGCCACTAAATGCCAGGGGCAATCATGGATCGTGGTTACCGCCCAGGAAGATATGCACACCGTTTTGGGGGAAATGGGCAAGCAGCAAACCACTGATTTCTCCAAAATCCAGGATCGTTTCAACACCCGGATCAAGCTGACCAGCCAGAATGTAGATGAAGTTATCCAGCGACGCTTGCTTAAAAAGACAGATCAGGGGGAAGATGCCGCATCCAAACTCTATAAGCGAGAGAAAAATAACTTCGGTACCTTGTTCGATTTTTCTGACGGAGCGACTCTGTACCGTAATTTCCGGAGCCAGCAACACTTTATCGACTGTTATCCCTTTATCCCTTACCAGTTTGCGCTATTCCAGACTTCTATCGAAACCCTGTCTCAGCATAATGCCTTCGAAGGCAAACATAGTTCGGTTGGAGAACGATCCATGTTGGGCGTTTTCCAGCAAGTTGCCACGAATATCAGCGAGAAAGATGTCGGGGAGTTGGCGCCCTTTGATTTGATGTTCGAAGGCATCCGGGCAACAGTAAAGGCGCAAATCCAACGCTCCGTATTGAATGCGGAAACCCAATTGGAACACGAATTTGCCAAACGAGTACTGAAAGCGCTCTTCCTGGTCAAATATATTAAGGGCTTCAACGCCACGCCCCGAAATCTGCGCGTGCTGGTGCAAGACAATTTCAAAACTGATCTGCCCGCTCTGCGCAAAAACGTGGAAGAAGCACTCAACCTGTTGGAGCAACAGACCTACATCCAACGCAATGGGGATGTTTACGAATATCTGACCGACGAGGAAAAAGATATCGAGCAGGAGATCAAGAACACTGATGTTGATTCAGGCGAGGTGACCCAGGTATTGGGTGAGATCCTGTTTGACGAGATCGTTCAGGATCGCAAGATCCGTTATGATGTCACCGGTCAGGATTTCACTTTCACCCGCAAGCTGGATGATCGCATTAGAGGACGCGAGCAAGAGTTAGCCATTCACTTCGTGAGTCCCTTCCACGAGCATGTGGATGATCTCAAAATCCTGCAAGCCAACTCGCTGGGTAAGGCGGAGTTGATGATCGTGCTGCCCCCGGATGCCAGATTGGTGCAAGATCTATCGCTGTATAAAAAAACCGAAAAGTATATTCGTGTCAATCGCACCACCACACAACAAGAAACCATCCTACTGATTTTAAACACCAAGGCTTTCCAAAATACAGAGCGCTTCAAGAGGATAAAAACTAGAGTGAAGAACGCGGTCAGTGAGGCTAAGTTTTTCGTGGCCGGGGATGAAGTGGAAATTGCCGGGGAAGACCCCAAATCACGGATCGTCAAAGGGTTTCAGCAACTGGTGGTGCGCACATATCCGAATCTCTCGATGCTGAAGGGGGTGAGTTATGACGAGAATGATATCAAGAAACATATCGAGTTCAGCAAGCAGGCCATGCTGGATAGCGGCCTGACAGAAGCAGAACGCGAAGTGCTCGCCTTTATCCAGAGCAATAAGAACCTGGGCACGCGCAGCACCATGAAAAGCCTGGTAGAGCATTTCAGCACAAAGCCTTATGGCTGGTATCTGGCTGCCATCCAGTGTATTGTAGCAATCCTAACCGGGCGCGGCAAAATCGAAGCCAAATCGGATGCCAATATCCTCGAGGGTGATGAACTGGAACGAGCAATCAGGAACACCCACGGGTTTGGCAACATCATTCTAGATCCCCAGGCCGCTTATACCTCCTCGCAAATCCGGCGGCTGAAGGATTTTTACAGCGCATATTTCGACAAACCCGCCAGCGC
>CAZLNX010000507.1:0-3944 GCA_964560795.1 uncultured Anaerolineales bacterium
ATAGGCTTACCTCCGTAAAAGTGGGTTAAATGCGAAAACGCCTTGCGGGTTGGGGAACCCACAAAGCGTTTTTCCTCCGTCAACGAACGCCTTTCAGGCGTTCATGCTGGGGTCAAAACCGGTGTTTTGGCGCCAGTATGAAACCCAAAAAATATGCAAATAAGAGGCTCAAATGCAACGAAAAATGACCTTGACAAGACCGTTGTATTGCCTGTAATATTGATTATAGGCAATGGAAATAAGAGAGAATTTTGACACCCACGAAAATAGCAACTTGGCCGTCCAAACCCCCGAGACGGCGCTACTCGAAGCCTGGTATGCGGACCTGGAACTCAACCTGGCCGCCGGGCAACTGGCCCCCAGCACCTGCCAGGCCTACCGCCGCGGGTTGGATAAATTCCTGACCTGGTGCCAGGATGAAGGTGTTGCAGAAGTCAATGGCAACGTCATTCGCAGCTGGATTGCCCATGCCCGCCAGCAAGATTTCAAGCCCACCACCGTCAATACCTGGTATGCTGGTGTGCGGGCCTTCTTCGCCTGGGCAGTAACCCAAGGCATTCTGCAGCATAACCCCACTGAAGGGGTCAAAGGCGTCAAGCGCCGCGGGGTTAGCAAACACCATCTGCGAGACCCGCTCACCGACCGGGAGATTTTGCGTCTGTTGCGACAACCTGATCGTGACACCCCTGCTGGCCAGCGTGATTACGCTATCCTATGCTTGATGGCCTTCACTGCCCTGCGCACCATCGAGATCCAGCGCCTGGATATTGGCGATCTGTCCACCGCCAATGGCTTGCCTGTTCTGCGGGTGCAGAGTAAGGGCAGCCGCGAGAAAGACGACAAAGTCGTCATCGCCCATGCCGTCCCCCAGGAAGCGGTATATGACTGGCTGGCTGCCCGCGAAGACCTGTCCTGGCTGGACTCAAAATCTACCAAAGCCATGTTCATCTCGCTATCGGACCGCAACCGCGGTGGTCGCTTGAGCAGCAGCGGAATCCGCCATATGGTCAACGGGTACATGAAGAAGGCGGGCATCCTCGACCCCCGCAAAACTGCGCATAGCATTCGCCACGCCGCCATCTCCAAGATCGCCCGCCAGGATGTGCTTAAAGCCCGCCAGGTCGCCCGCCATGCCAGCCTGCAAACCACCATGATCTACGTCCACGAGGACGACCGATTGCGTAACCCAGGTGAAGCCTTGATCGATTACAGCAGCGACGATCCGTAGGTTTAACTTGTTGTCGCAGGTACCCGATGTACTCCAATTATTAAAAGTGGGGGGAGAGAAGGGACGGACTATTAATGTGTGTTATACTTTTGGATGAATATGTATAACGAATAAAGGAAGTGTGAGATGCCGGTTACCATATCGCAAAAAGGCTGGGTCGTTATCCCAGCGAAATTAAGAAAAAAATATGATCTTAAACCAGGCAAAACCATGCAGGTTGTGGATTATGGCGGTGTCCTGGCTTTGATTCCTTCCATGGAAGACCCCATCGAAGAAGCTGCTGGAATGATCAAAGGTGATACTTCGTTGACAGAAGCTCTGCTATCCGAGCGGCAGAAGGAACGAGATCGTGAGCGCTAGCACGCCAGGAGAAATGCAGGCATATGTCTTGGATAGCTACGCAATACTGGCGTACCTGGAAGGCGAAACGGGCGCAGAGAGAGTCCAGGCACTCTTATCTGATGCCAGCCGAGGCGGTAGCCAGCTATTTCTGTCTATGCTAAACCTCGGTGAGATCCTCTACATCATCGAGCGTGAACAAGGGTTGCCTAAAGCACAAGCCGCCCTGGCGACAATCGAACAGTTGCCCATCGAGATTCTACCTGTCTCACGGGATATGGTTTTCAAAGCCGCCCACATCAAAGCGCACTACCCCATGGCTTATGCCGATGCCTTCGTGGTAGCCGCCGCGCAAACGCATAATGGTGCCATCGTGACGGGGGATCCTGAATTCCGTGCTGTCGAGGCGCTCGTCAAAATAGATTGGCTGAAGTCCCCAATCTAATTTATTGTTGAATCAAATGGTAGAGAGAGGGTGTGTGGCCCTCTCTCTTTTATTAATCCTCTTCTTCAAGCTGCCAGTGGCATCGCCAGCAGACCGCAGCGCAGCTCGAACCAGGGGATTTAATTCTGCATGAACATCATTGAGATGTCGCAGAATGAGTTCCCGTCGCGTGCGGCACGGTCCTACGGGCGTAGCCTAAGGAGGAGAAGAAAAGGGTGGGGCTGGTGACCCCAAAGCCCCTTGGGCAGTAGCGAACTGCCGCCAGGTCTACCCTGCAAGGGGGATTGTTTCATTAGTAGTTTTCAGTATTCATGATCAGTGTGGGTCTAAATGCTACCCACTGACCACCGATCACTGCACACGGCTTTGCCTTCCCCGGCTGCCCAGCACGATGGCCGATGTAGCCAGGACATACAGCGAAGTACGAAGGGCGGCGATCACCTTCACTTCGTCGACCGCCAGCCCTTCCAACAGTTCCGCGTTTTGGGTGCGCAGCAGTACATCATACAAGGATTGTTTGTAGTAGTGGATATGGATACTGCCAGACACACGGACGCGCTGTCTGCGGCGCAGCTTGATGGGTTGGCCACCAGCCTGGCCATCTGGAAAGCGCACGGTCAGGTAATGGGGCTTGCGTTTAGGCAGGCCTTTCTGGGGATTGTGACCGATTATCTGGGTATGTTGGTCATAGACCGCCAGGCGCGCAAAGGTGTCCACACCGCCGCGCCAGGCCTTGACCACCAGACCCTGTACCTGCACCTGGTTCTGGGAACCCGTTCCTTCAGGCTGGATTGTTTCTACATTGATGCGGGTATCGACACGCTCGATGCAGATTTCATCCCACGCTGAAGGATCAGGAACACCTTCGAGAAAATTCGCTTTATTGGCGTTGGCCAGGAAGTTCCCCAAGGTTTCTGTATGTGGGCTATCGACCAGGTGACCAGTTACATGGATTGAAGCATCAGGTTGGAGGGAGACCGGCTTTCCGCCAAGCATCCCTCCTGCCAGACGCATGGTTACATAGCGAGGCGCGCCATTTTCTTCGAAAGCCAGGCTGAAGAAAATGTCCTCGCCCCAATCCCAAATCTTCTGGATAACTCCGCTGATTTGGACACGGTTGAGGTCAAAGTGTTCCTTTGACATAGTGCCTCCATTAAATTCATAAATACGTTGATCAGAGATTACATCGTCTACTGGGATGGTAAGGTGCGAATAGAGTACAAGGTATCTCCCTCAAGGGAGTCTCTTACAAAGAGAGGGAAAGCGGTGGCCTTCCCTCCACCGAAGATGTAGCTTCGGCGTCAGGGTACGTGCTTTAGGGTCGCGCGGAGAACATTTACGCTGCGACCAGTGCCAGGTATTCCCGAGCGTTTGCCTGAAATGCCTGCCCTTCTTCATTAAAAGGGGACATCTTTTCGGCTGCCCACTCCAGGTCATCCTGCGAGAGTTCGGCTAGGGTCTTACCCTTGTTAGCGCCGAATGGCACCACATACGAAGCCAGATCACCGTTGCCATCTGCTTTTGGGGCAGGTGCTGGATCAGGAGCGGCATCAGGTGTAGTTTTGGTCCTCGGATTGGCATTGTTACCTTTGCCATTGGATTTATTCGCATTGTTAGAGCGAACGTTTCCATTTTCTTTGCCGTTGCCATCAGCCTTGAAACGGCGCACGTTCTCGTGGTGCAGCAAACCTTTGTATACCAAATTCTGCCAGAGCAGCTTGGCAAAAGCCGCCGCGATAGCGATGGTGATCGCTCCACGGATGGCATAACCGTAATCGCTATTGTCTGATGCACCCGATGAAAGAACCGGCTTGCTGATCTGCTCTTCCCCCGATTCATCCAGGTAGATGTAGTACAGGTAGAACTGGGGGATGGCGGCCCGCCACTGGTCATAGGTGCCGCCGCTGCGTTTGTTTTTGGTGACCTGCTCGA
>CAZLNX010000508.1:0-3930 GCA_964560795.1 uncultured Anaerolineales bacterium
AAAGCACGCTGCTAAAGATCCTTACCCAGGTAACAGCACCCACCTTGGGAGAAATTAAGGTCAAAGGTAGAATTGCCAGTTTGCTGGAGGTGGGCACAGGATTTCACCCCGAATTAACTGGTCGTGAGAACATATTCCTGAACGGCGCTATATTGGGTATGAGCAGAATGGAAGTTTCCTGGAAGCTAGATGAGATCATTGATTTTTCGGGAGTCGAAAAATTTATCGATACACCGGTCAAGCGCTATTCCAGTGGTATGTATGTTCGATTAGCTTTTGCTGTGGCGGCGCATTTAGAATCGGATATCCTCGTAGTCGATGAAGTGCTGGCTGTGGGAGATGCTGAATTTCAAAAAAAATGTTTGGGAAAAATGAGTGATGTTACATCCAAAGGGCGTACCGTGCTATTTGTTAGTCATAACATGGGAGCTATCGGCGCATTCTGTCAGAAAGCAATATTACTAGATAAGGGCAAACTTCAGATTATGGGCAAGCCTGCGGATGTGATCGGGCGCTATTTGATGTCTGAAGATGCCAATTTTCCGGAAGCAGATTTGTATTCGCATCCTAATCGTAGAGCAGGCATGAAACCTGTTATTTCAAGATTAGCAATATTAAATGAGAACAATGCCAAATCGAAAATATTTGATATTGGGGAAACAATATGCTTCGATGTGTCTCTGAGATCTAACGACTCTGAATATCGAAAGCCAACTTTATCGATTGCAATAATAAACTCTTTAGGCGAGCAAATCATTAAACTGGCTACATGGGCTCAAGCACCAGAATGGAATCGGGTAACTGATCAAACATATGTGCGCTGTTTATGGCAGAATTGTAGGCTCGCTCCAGGGAAATATTACCTCAATGTAGGTTTTTCAAATGGTAATGAAGTTATCGATTACATTGAGCAGCCAATGAGTTTTGAAATTACTCCCCAAACCGATGAGTTTCCAAACGGCAAAATCCCGCCTGGAGTTTTCTTACCGAAGGTCGAATGGGATATTGATAATCGTTAATTTTTATTTCAGATACTTCATTTGTGAAAATTTATACCTCATGGTACGCACATGTAGCGAGGTTTCCCTGGAATAGGGGGTGGGGGACAGAGCCCCCACCCCCTATTCCAGGGAGATGTTCAATTGGTTGCGTTACATCAAATAATAATTTGATCGAGTTCTTAAAATGATGCTCACAATAATGAGGAATTTCTAATGGAATCATCTCTCCTAAAGCGGAAAATAAGAAATTTGAACGATCAATTTTCTAAACCAATTTCGTTTAGAACACTTTGGTGGTTTGACGCTCTAGTCTTATTAATTATCATACTTCTTGCATTGCTCTGCTTTTTCGGGCAGTGGAAAGGCTCTGTCCCGTATGTTTATTTGCGAGGTGATGCATCCAATATCGCCAGTTGGGTAGCTGGGCGGACTTATCCTGAATTATTCAAAAATGATTATGTTCTAGGTGATTTGGATAATTACCGCTACTATTACACGGTTTATTTCCCCATCCTTCAAGTTCTTAAGCAAGTGGCCGGAGATTTTGGGACCGCATCCATCGTACTTTATGCGCCTCTCATCATTTTGCAGGGAATTGGTTTTTATTTATTAGGTGCGGAGATTTTTCAACATCGCATTTGGGGTGCGCTTTTGGCTGGCCTCAATATGCTGACATTTTATATGAATTTGGGCACTTTGTGGGGAATCGCATTTGATGACGTAGTTCCAAGGTTTATGTTCCAGGCGCTGCTGCCCTATATTCTTTTAGGCGCAATCAAATGGAGACACAAGCCTAAACGCTGGCCATGGATTATGGTATTCGCCGGACTGATGGTATACGTGCACTCCGTAAGCACATTAACCTGGGGATTCGGGATTTGGCTTGGGTTGTGGTTATTCCTTCCTGGAGAATGGTCCAAGTTTAAGAAAATGAGTCAGATGACATTTCTAGGTTTTGTATTTTTGGCTACAATTTTGCCATTTGCAATAACGTATTTGTCCAACCATGTCTATGGGGAAACAATCGAATATGAATTGGTACATTCGCTCATGGCGGGTCGTTATTCACCTGGTGCTTTGGATCTTTCCAGGGCATTTGGTGATTTTCTAGTCATACTGTTTGATGGAGAAACGATTTTTACCCTGACAGGCCTGATTGGAATTCCAATCAGTTTGCTGTTAGGAACACCTGAGTCGAGGCAGAAGTTCAGGTTGATTACTGCCTGGTTCATAGGTTTATTGATCGTGGCTGTGATCGTCCCTTCGATTGACCATGGGATTGCAAATATGACCAACAGACTCCCCTATCAGGTAGATTTGACTCGAAATCTGCGCTACGCCTTCCTATTCCTGTCAATTTTTGCCTTATCCGGCATCCGGGAAATGGCTCATTGGTTGAATAACATAGATGGAATTTTGCCTCGAAATTCTGATTTAATTTCTCCTTTGCTTGGAGGCTTTTTTCTTTTATTGATGATCCAATTTCACCCGCCATTTTTGGTCACCAATAGTTGGAACTGTATTGTCGAGGGTGATCTGTTTTGTCCACGTGAAACCAATGAATTGCAGAAACTGGAAGTCCTGGATGCCATTCGAAATGAAACACCAGTTGGTGCAAAGATAATGCCTATTGATCTGGAAATGGAGATCCGGTATTATGCACTGCGGCCGGTTATCTTTGCTCATAAAGATATTGGTGTATTATCCCGGACCAACCCTGTGCGATTACTCCAATGGCATGAAAAAGCCCAAGAGATAAATCAGATCAAAAGTCTATCGGACAGGGACAACAAAACAGAGAAATTGATCGATTTTTCGAGACGATATGAGGCGGATTACGTGCTTGTGAATTGGGATCTTTCTGCAAAAATAAGCACTTTAACTGGAGCTGAACTGGTCTATTCTAACCCACCCTATGCGCTCATTTTGGTTAGCCAAAAATAAGTTGATACTTTCATTTAAGTCAGATATAATTCGATTGTGATAATAAATTTTTCCCAGATAGGGGCGACATAATAAAACACTCTCTAATTGGATTTCGAGCCTAAAGTTCTCTGGTGACAACTTCTTCTTACATTCAATAAGTATGAAGGGAGATACTGGCTATTTGCATGGCGATTGACCGATCAATGGAATGGGGGCAGATAAATCAATTTTGAATATCCCAACATTTTTCTGATGGATTGATGTCGGAAGGGCGGAGCGTGCAAAAAGCAAATACTTTCCAGATTATTCTTGCCACCTGCAAGATTTAAGGGTCTTCGGGATCAAAGCCAATCTCCAATCTTTATCGGATGAAGCGAACGCGCGGCGGCACGGGTTGTCTACAATACGTTTAGGGACTGTTTTAATTATCGCGCTGATAACATTGTTTTTTGATTCTTGGCTGAAGCGTTCCTAGCTGGAACCAAGTGGTGAGATGTTGACAGCACGATGTTGCCTGAGGGGTGGAATGTTTGGATAGAAATGCTTTTGATAAATGGTCAATCCGACCCTATCGCAGCCCTCAATAAATTAAACATATTTGGTATAGTTCCAAAGTTTAAATGCAATCTATATTTTTGAATGGCGTATGTCCCATCAAATCAGATGAGAAATAAAATATATTTCACAGGAATTTTCGTACTCGCAATTACGTTTGCATTAAGTCACTTAATCGAATCCCAATATAATCAAATAATTATTCAGTTAATTGAACAAGCAATAACGCCTGACGGAAAAATTGAAAATCCAATCTGGCTGGAAAAATTTTTTGTCAACAGAATCATTTTACTAGGATATTTTTGGGGAATTCTCTTTATTATTCCTTCCTTATTCAGGTTTGATCAAATTAGTGTAAAAGCAGTAATAGTTTTTTCGATTTCTATTTTGTTGACATTTTGTAACTACCAAGCCATGAAAATCAAATAAAGGGCTAACGAAAAACAAA
>CAZLNX010000509.1:0-3904 GCA_964560795.1 uncultured Anaerolineales bacterium
CCGACGATGGGAATCGAACCCATAACCTGCCGCTTACAAGGCGGCTGCTCTACCATTGAGCTACGTCGGCGCAACTCTTCGAAAATATCTTCGAATTGTTCGCGCTATATATTTGAAACGTACCAAACTCTGATGCTTCACAAAAGAGCGGGAGCATTATACCAGAGTGATTCCTCACAAGCAAGGTTAACGCCCACTCCGTGGGAGCGTCAACGGGGCAGGAGTCTATCAGGATTCAAGATGCCCGTCAATGGTTTAGGCCGCATTTCCCGAACCAGGCACTTTGCCGAGAAGCTCTCATTCATAAAACGGGAAGTAATTGTTGGATGCTTACTTATCGAGAAAAGTTCCGGGCACTCCAGGCAAAATATAAAGCCACAGAACCAGCCACTGCTGCGTTCAACGAGTCAACCTTCCCTCGCATGGGCAGCTTCAACAAAACATCACAGGATTCTCGCACTAACGAGCGCATTCCTTTGGCTTCATTGCCAACGACCAAAGCAACGGAGCCTGAAAGATTAACATCTGGGATGGATTGCGACTCTGAGGACCCCTCCAATCCATAAACCCACACCCCCTCTTTCTTCAGGTCTTCGATGGCTCGGGCGAGGTTGGTCTGTGCTACAAGGATGTGCTCGCTCGCCCCTGAGGATGTACTAACTACGGCTGGGGTCACGGTGGCCGTGCGACGCAAGGGTAGCAACACCCCATGCACGCCGACCGCTTCGGCCGTGCGCAGCAATGCGCCCAGGTTGTGGGTATCTTGAACAGTATCGAGGATCAAGATGAAAGGCGGTTCATCTCGCTGCTCAGCACGATCCAGGATGTCAAATAATGAGATGTATGGATATTCGCCTACTTCCAGCGCCACGCCCTGATGGTTCTCCCAGCGCGAATCGAACTGCGCCCGGGGTACGAATTCCATGGGAATGCCCCTCTTAGCAGCCAGGTTCATGGCATCGGCTAAGTGTCGTTTCTTATCCGATTTTTGCGCAACCCAAAGGCGGAACACCTTTCGGCGTTCCGCTCTGAGCACTTCGTATACCGGGTTACGGCCTACAATCCATTCTTTCATCTTTAATAGCCGGATGAAAACAGTGGGGTGCACATCTCATAAAGTGCACCCCACTTGTTTTATTAATTACTCCCAACGCCAAGTGGTACCTTCTTTGCCGTCTTCAATCATAACGCCTAGTTCAGCCAAGGTATCGCGGATCTTATCGGTGAGTGCCCACAGTTTTTGGTTTCGTAATTCGGTGCGCACCTCGATGAGCAAGTCCACGAATGGGGCGGCCTCACCAGCACCAGCCCCCGAATGCTCTAACGTCAGGCCCATGATGCTCGTAAATTCCAGAATCAAGCTCTGAGCTTCGGCCAAAGCCTCGGGCCCAGTACCATTATCCCGCGCGTGATTGATGGCGCGCACTAACTCAAAGAGATATCCCAAAGCGCCGGCGGTATTGAAATCATCCGCCATCGATTCTTCGAACCCTTGACGTGTAGCACCGACTTGCGTTTCGAGTGTTTCAGGCATCCCACCTGTTGCTCCAGGAGTTGCCGGGCGCAGGGCAGAGCGTAGCCGATCAAGGGCTTTTTTGGCATTTCCCACAGTTTCATCGCTGAATTTCAACGGGCTGCGATAGCTAGAGTTCAACACCAGCATGCGTAGCACGTCGGCATCATTTTCTTCGAGGAAATCTTCAACGGTCACCAAATTGCCCAGGGATTTGGACATTTTCTCACCAGACAGTTGCAGCATGCCGTTGTGCACCCAATAACTGGCAAAAGGCTTGCCGGTAAGACTCTCGGTTTGGGCGATCTCGTTCTCGTGGTGAGGGAACACCAGGTCATTGCCGCCGCCATGAATATCGATCTGCTCTCCGAGATGGTAGTAGCTCATCGCCGAGCACTCAATATGCCAACCAGGACGCCCTTGACCCCAGGGGCTATCCCAAGCGGGTTCGCCGGGCTTGGATGCTTTCCACAAGGCAAAATCCATGGGCGTCTCTTTGCGATCATCCACATCGATGCGGAAACCAGATTGCATATCTTCCAATTTGCGGCCAGAGAGTTTGCCATAATCTTCATCACTGCTGACGAAGAAATAGACATCACCATCCGATTCGTAAGCATGACTTTTTTCAATCAATCCTTGAACCATTTCGATGATATGGTCGATCTCCTGCGTAGCACGCGGATAGATGGTTGCCGGCAAGATATTCAAGTCATCGAGATGCTCTCGAAATTCCTGAATATAGCGTTCGGCTAATTCAAAAGGGTCGACATTTTCGATATTGGCGCGCTGAATGATCTTGTCGTCAACATCGGTGTAATTCATTGCGTGGCGCACTTCGTAGCCACGATACTCCAAATAACGACGGATAATGTCGAATACCAAAACCGACATAGCGTGGCCCACATGAGCCTTATCATAGACCGTCGGTCCACAGACATACATGGAAGCTTTGTTGGGTTCTAAGGTTTCAAATTCCTCTTTTTTCCTGGAAAGGGTGTTGTATATTTTTATTGTCATCAGGATCTATCCTCCGGTCGTGCAAAGATCATACGACCTGCAGCTGTCTGCAAAACTTTGGTCACCGTGACGTAGATTTCTTTGCTCAAATGGTTCACACCATCTTCAACAACCACCATGGTCCCATCGTCCAAATAGCCAACGCCCTGACCGCTTTCTTTACCTTCCTGGATAATATCTACTTTTATCAGTTCTCCAGGGAGAAGGACGGCCTTTACCGAGTTGGCAAGTTCATTAATGTTGAGAACGGGAACGCCTTGCAATTCGGCGATGCGATTTAGATTGTAGTCATTAGTCAGCACTGGTGATTTGAGCTGTCGGGCCAAGATTACCAGTTTATCATCAACTTCGCGCGTCCCTTCGACATCGATATCACTAATTTGAACAGGGACCCCAGGTTCATTTTGTAATTGAGCAAGCACTTCCATACCCCTGCGGCCGCGCTGGCGACGGAGACCATCAGCAGAATCAGCGATGTATTGCAGTTCATTCAACACAAAACGCGGGATCAGCAAAGACCCTGAGAGAAATCCAGTCCGGGCAATATCGGCGATGCGGCCGTCGATAATAACACTGGTATCAACTAAGATCTTTCGGCTGGGAAGATCATCTTCAGAACCATCAGCACTTCTCTTGCGGGGTAAGCGGTCACGAAAAATTGAAAAGATATCATTCTGGCGCATGATAAAAACGGCCACCCCAAAATAACTCACTATTAGTACACCTATAAAAGGAAGTATTTCCCCAAAAGGTGCAGGCAACAACGATAATGGAAAGGCCAGAAGGGCTGCGATCACTAAGCCGACGATCAGTCCCACCAAACCTGCCACCAATGTTTGCGCATCAACACGCCCCAACAACGAACGGAGTGTGCGTACTGGACGCGTGGTGAGATACGGCGTTAATACCAACCCCACCAACACACCAGACAATGTCAATACAACAGAATATACAATCGTTGGTTCCGGGAAAACTGTCTCACCCCAGGTTCCCCCAAGATAGCCAGCAAAGACACCGAAAACTACCATGCCTACAATACGGGCGATAAAATCGGAACTCATAATATTTCTCCTATAATTCCAGGTAAAAAAATAGAGCGCATGACAATCTGCGCTCGTCTCCCCACATAGGGGGTCCGGCCCTAAGATAGAGGACTGAAACCCGAATAATGAAAAATGAATAATTGCAAAATGGTGTAAGAACGAAAGTCTCGGTTCTTTGCGGTTTCGAATCCTGTATTTCAAGCTACAGCACAATATTTGCCGTGATTGGATAATAGCATGGCCTGGTGATAACGTCAACTTGCTTGCGGCGCATGGGCGTATTTCAGTTTGGGGGTGAGATGTAAGCATAGCGCCACATTTTGTCAAA
>CAZLNX010000510.1:0-3896 GCA_964560795.1 uncultured Anaerolineales bacterium
AGGAGTTTATGATGAGACGATTCGATCAGCGTATTTTGTGGGGGGCTTTGTTGATCTTTGCTGGAATTTTGTTCATGCTGCAAAACCTGAATCTAATCTCTAGTGCATGGGGTGTGGTCTGGGGTTTGATCTTTGGAATCGCCGGGGGAGTATTCTTGTATGTCTTCTTCAGCGATCGTTCCCAATGGTGGACTGTGATTCCTGGGATTACACTAATGGGCCTGATGGTGCTAATCTTTGCAGAGCAATTCTTCCCGAATTTCGAGAATATTTGGGGCGGTGGCATCTTCTTGGGTGGCATAGCGCTAAGCTTTTGGGTGGTTTATTTGGTCAACAGGGAAGCCTGGTGGGCGATAATCCCCGCGGGTGTACTGACCACCCTGGCCACAGTCGCCATACTCGACTCATTCATTGGTGATGCGGGTTGGATCTTCTTAATTGGTTTGGGACTTACATTTGTCCTGGTGGGCGTACTGCCTACTTCGCAGGGCCAAATGACTTGGGCTTTCATCCCCGGTGGAATATTGCTTCTACTTGGCCTGTTCACTGCCACACCGTTGTACTCAGTGATCAACTATATTTGGCCTGTGGCGTTGATCCTTTTGGGCGGCTACTTTATCGTCCGCAATTTCCGTAATTAACTTTTCTTTGGAGATGATGATGGAAACAAAACTTTATCGCAGTCAAGATGACCGCATGGTAGCAGGTGTTTGCGGCGGCCTGGCTGATTTTGTGGGCATTGACGCCACGCTGATCCGTTTGGCATTCTTTCTGCTGCTCTTTGGCGGCGGGGTTGGATTTTGGGTTTATCTCGTATTGTGGATTGTCATCCCTGAGCAAGGCGTGGACGATGTTGGAGATTTTGGGGATCGTATTCGCCATATGGGAGATGATGTTGTCACCGCGGTGAATCGCCCACACCCCAAGTCTGGTCTGATCGTTGGGGGAGGGCTGATCATCCTGGGGGCGATGTGGCTCCTGGAATCCCTAGGGATTGACTGGCTTTGGTGGCTGGATTTTGATCTTTTCTGGCCCGTGCTGCTTATTTTGGCTGGGTTGGTGATGATATTCCGCTGGAAACAGTAGAGGAGCATACTCATGGAAGATAGACACCAGAGAAACAATCAGCGTGGTGGATTTGTTTGGCCGATCATTCTCATACTTGTCGGTGTGATATTCCTGTTGAATAACCTGGGACTGATTGACAATGTTACTTGGGATTCCATCTGGCAGTTATGGCCACTGATATTCATAGCTATTGGGTTGGACGGACTTCTTCGACGCAGTGAAATTGTCGGTCCTGTGATCATGTTCGGTTTAGGTACCGTTTTCCTGCTGACTAATTTGGGCTGGTTGGGATGGAATGCATGGGATGCCTTATGGCGTCTTTGGCCACTGCTAATTGTTGCCGTTGGTCTCGAGATTATGGTAGGGCGACGCTCTCCCTGGATCTCAGCGTTGGCTGTACTTCTCATTATGGCGATATTGCTGGGATTATTCTTGATGTCAGGGGCCAGTATTACTCCTTTGGGTGGTCAACTCGTCGAGAGTGAATCGATTTATCAAGAACTCGAGGATGTGCAGCGCGCTGAGATCAGTCTGGCTCCTGCTGTTGGGCAGTTCACCCTTGAAGGATTGGATGATTCGAAAGCGCTCATCGAAGGAGAAATCAGTTCGGGACGAAATTACCAAATATGGAGTAAGTACAAGCTGCAAGGGACAACCGCGCTGTACTCTCTGAGCACGCGCAATACTGTCCCGTTTTTTGGTATGGACTGGATTTGGCAGTTGGCTCTCACTCCGGATATCCCCATAGAGTTAGAAGCCTCCCAGGCGGCTGGCGATATGGACTTGGATTTAAGTGATCTAACCCTTTCGGGGCTAGATGCCAGCCAGGCAGTGGGTGACCTTTCGATCACCTTACCTGCCAGTGAATTCATGAGAGGCGATATCAGCCAGGCCGTTGGGCAGATCGTTGTATACGTGCCCGATGATGTCTCAGTACGGCTTGAAGTTAGTAAGGCACTTTCATCGTTAACAGTTCCATCTGACTTTGAGCAGAGCGGAGATTATTACTACTCACCGGGGTATGAGGCTGCTGAGATGGCCTTAGATCTGGATATTAGCCAGGCGATTGGCAATATCGTTGTGCGATACGATAAGTAGTAATAAAATATCACAATCAATTTAAAGAACGCAGAGTATGGAGAGTATTTCTTCTCTCTTTACTCTGCGTTCTTCTTGCTAAGGCCGCATCCAAGGATAATTTCCTGAAATCAGGTATTAACTGAGAAGCCTCGTCCAATAAAATGGGAAATAATTTCTGGATGCTTACTAAGCTGGACTTTGTCCATTTGCACATTAACAAAAGTAGGGTAAGCTAAGACATTTCTCGACCAAGAGAGGTGCCTAAATGCTCACCCTACCTGACGAATATAACACACTCTTCAGTGAATTTCGGCCATTCTTTTCAAAACGGGTCTGGAAGCTGGCCTTAGTTCTAATCATAGGAGCCATTCTAGCTCCGGGAAAACGCACAGTGACGGCGGTATTGCGCATCATGGGATTGAGCCAGGAAAAACACTTTCAGAATTATCATCGTGTTTTGAACAGGGCAATTTGGTCAAACCTGGCGATAAGTGCGGCGTTATTGAAGTTGCTGCTCAATACCTTTTTGCCCTGCGGTCCGGTGGTGATAGGAATAGACGAAACCATCGAGCGGCGGCGGGGCGAGAAGATCAAGGCCAAAGGTATTTACCGTGATCCAGTGCGCTCAAGAAGAAGTCATTTTGTGAAAGCCAGTGGTTTGCGTTGGATCAGCATAATGTTATTGGTCAACATTCCATGGGCCAAGCGCATCTGGGGATTGCCGTTCCTGACAGCCCTTGCTCCTTCTGAGCGGTATTATGATAGCAAGCTCCGTGGGCACAAGAAATTGACTGATTGGGCTCGCCAGATGGGCACCCAAGTCCGCCGCTGGTTACCAAATCGTAGGATCATTCTAGTCGCCGACAGCAGTTATGCCGCCTTGGAACTCTTGGACAGCCTGCTGACCTTACCAAAACCGGTCTACATGGTGACCCAATTGCGTTTAGATGCCGCTTTGTACGAACCTGCCCAGGAACTGAAACATAGACCCGTGGGCAGGCCACGCAAGAAGGGCAAACGCCTACCTACGTTGAGCGAAGTGTTGGAAAATGAACAAACCATATGGCAAAAGATCACCGTTGACAGTTGGTATGGACAAGGTTCTACGCAAGTGGAAATCACCAGCGATACTGCCGTCTGGTATCACAATGGAATGCCAGTGGTTCCTATCCGCTGGGTGCTGATCCGTGATCCCAAAGGTAAGTTCAAGACGAGAGCCTTGCTGTGTACCAACCAGTCTGCTGACCCAGCCCAAATCTTGAAATGGTTTGTGCGTCGTTGGCAGATCGAAGTCACTTTCCAAGAAGTGCGCACTCATGTGGGCGTCGAGACGCAGCGACAATGGTCTGACAAAGCCATCGCTCGAACAACGCCTATTTTGATGGGCTTGTTCTCGTGGATAACCTTGCTGGCTCACCAGTCACAAGCCAAAGGCACTTTACCCCTCAGACAAGCTGCATGGTATGACAAGGTTGTTCCAACTTTTTCCGACACCATTGCTCTCGTCCGCAGCAGATTCTGGCATCATTTTGGTTTTTGCATGTCTACATCGAACCCTAACATGCAAAAATCCAGTACAGATTTGCTCAACCGTCTGTTTGAAGCAGTGTGTTATTCAACTTGAAAGGTCCCGTTTGGACAAAGTCCAGCTAAGGAAAAATATGTCTAAGCTTTGCCCCAAGATCATCTTAGAAGGTACTAGCTTGTCAAGCATGATAAGATGGGTATAGTCGTTTCAATTTGATACG
>CAZLNX010000511.1:0-3896 GCA_964560795.1 uncultured Anaerolineales bacterium
AGACCTTTCCGGGGGGACGCAGGTCGAAGTTTTCAGGTTTCTCGAGGAAAAACTCACGATGCACGCGTGTCCATACCAGGCGGCCATCGGTGTCGATGTTGATCTTGGTCACACCCAGCTCAGAGGCGCGCTTGAATTGTCCGGCATCCACACCCTTGGCACCTAGCAGTTTGCCACCGGCGGCGTTGATGCGCTCGACTTCTTCCTGAGGCACGGAACTACTGCCGTGCATCACCAGGGGGAAGCCGGGCAAGTTCTTCTGGATAGCCTCAAGAACATTGAAGTGCAAGCCTTGTGTGCCAGAGAATTTGAAAGCCCCATGGCTGGTGCCGATGGCGCAGGCCAGGGAGTCAACGCCAGAGCGCTCGACAAATTCCAGCGCCTGGTCGGGGTCTGTCAACTTGGCATCGGCCTCATCAACCTGGATGTGCTCCTCGACGCCGCCTAGCATCCCCAGTTCAGCCTCAACCACCACGCCCTTGTCGTGAGCATAGTCAACCACACGCTTGGTGATGGCGATATTCTCTTCGAATTCTTCGTGGCTGGCGTCGATCATTACCGAGCTGTAGAATCCACTATCGATGCAATCGTAGCAGGTTTCCTCATCGCCGTGGTCCAGGTGCACTGCAAAGACAGCCTCAGGGAAGATATCGTCTGCGCTGCGGATTAAACCTTCCAGCATGGTCTTGTGCGTGTAGGATCGAGCACCTTTGCTAATTTGCAAAATGAAGGGAGCCTTGCTTTCCAGATTGCCTCGGAACAACCCCATGGTTTGTTCGAGGTTGTTGATGTTGTATGCGCCGATGGCGTATTTCCCATAAGCGGCTTCGAATAGCTTTTTTGTTGTTACGATCATATTGAACTCCTACGATTAGATAAAATATCAGCAATATTAGGCAAGTAATCCACGGTATTATAATTCAAAAAGACGAAAACTCTCTCTCTAGATTTGTTGATCTTCAAGGAAATTTCTAATTAATTGTTACTCTGAGCGCGCCAAGGCGAGCCAGCGAAGAGTCTCTAAGCACTCCGTTTGTGTGATCACTGAGTGCTTGGAGACTCTTTACCCCTTTCGGTGTTCAGAATAACAGGCAAAATGGATAAATTGAATTTGAAGATAGTTTGCTAAAAGCGTACGAATTTACTTCATATAGATTTCTAACATATTGACCGCAACTATGGGAAAATTGCAACGTATATGAAATTGAGTGAGCGTCCTTTGTTGCCTTTTGATTGCTCAACGACTATAATCAGTTTAGCGAATGCCTTTATGAGTAGGTAGAATCCCTAGGAGGAAAACATGTCCGATTTATTTGAGAAGGTCACCGGCGATCAGGATTTCTTCAAGAAGATTGCCAGTAAAATCCCTGGCTTTGGTGGCTATATCGAGAGACAAAACCGGCGCGCGGCAGACAAGTTATTACGTGAGACTGTAGCAGATCGCTTCGAAGAACTGTATCAGCGAATTTCTACTCTCCAGACTGATCTTTTGGCTGGAGGTGGGATCACGTATGTCGATGATATGGAGAAGGCTGCCCTCAAGGTGCGCACCTTCACCGATAAGATCCGCACGGCCTCGTACGGCTATTCGGGATTCTTCGATGCAGCTAAGATCAATGAAGAAGAGTTGGCCCGCGTCTACGAGTACGATTCCGCTATGCTCGACTTGGTCGATAGCGTCGGACGTGCTATTGATAACGTTGAAGCATCCATCGGCACTGATGGATTACCTGCAGCGATCCGCAATTTGGTCACCACGGCCAATGAATGCCTGCTGGTGTTCAATCGCCGCGACGAAGTGATGACGCAAGGATAACGTTTCTTGTGTCATTGCGAGGGCTGCTTCTTTTCGACAGCCCGAAGCAATCCCCCCTCGTCTTTGTAGGAGATTGCTTCGTTACCTTCGGCTTCGCTCAGGGTTCCTTTCGATGACAAATGAGAAGAGAATTTATTCCTATTTACTGCAAAAAAACAAAGATTTGGAGGATTGGTGATGGCTAGAATTTTTGATGTAATTGAATATGCAGATGAGATGCGTGATCGCATCGTACAACGCTTCCCCGAGAAGGGCTCTGGTGATTTCCGCATTGGCTCGCAGGTGATCGTGCGCGAGTCTCAAGCGGCGGTTTTCTTCCGCGATGGACAGGCCCTGGATGTCTTCGGTCCCGGTCGCCACACCATTGCAACAGCTAATGTCCCCCGCCTGATTGATTTTATCGGCAAGGCGTTTAACGACCGCACGCCCTTCACGGCCGAGGTTTATTTCGTTTCGATGCGCGAGTTCGTGGATAAGAAATGGGGCACCCCCCAACCGATCATCGTGCGCAACCCCGGCATGGGACTAGGTGTCGCACTGCTGCAAGGCTTCGGTACTTACAGCTTCCAGGTTGCCGATCCACAGCAATTTGTGACTCAGATTGTCGGCTCCTTGGGCGCTTACCGAACCACTGAGATCGAAGACCGCTTGCGCGGTGTGCTGCTCTCTGATTTGACTGACCTGCTTGGTGAAACAGCTGCAGAGCACAGCGTTGTGGACCTGATCGGTCTGGTCAACGAGATGAGTGCAGGCGTGCGCGCTAAGGCCCAGGATCACTTCACATCCTTGGGGCTGACCCTCAAATCCTTCATCATTTCCAACCTGAAACCCTCTGATAAGTCCGCCGAGGAATTGCGCAATATGGGTATGCTGGATATGAATACCTACACCCAATTACAGGCTGCGGATGCGATGCTGGCGGCTGCGGAGAATCCCAGCGGCGGCGCGGGTCTGACAGCTGGTATCGGTGCCGGCCTGGGCGTGGGCAATGTGCTGCAGCAATCTCTGCAAGGTATGACTGGTGCTCAAGGTCAGCAAGCCGCGGCTGGTGCAGCGGCAGGCGGCGCGATGCCCGATGTGATGACTCCCTCCGAGGCAGCGGGCATTCTCAAGGTTGCCGAAGAAGATGTCATCGCTGCTATTGATGCTGGCGATTTGAAGGCCAAGAAACTGGGCAAGGCTTACCGCATTAGCAAAAAATCTCTAGAAGAGTTCTTGAACGGATAATTCCCACTCACGGGTAGTTAGGCTAACCGCTCGGCTGGGCTCACGACGAAGCCGCATTGGGTGGTTCCCAAAACCGCCCAACACGGATGGGCTTCTACCCATTTTAATATTCGTTTCGAAATGAAACCCCAAAGGCAAACATACCTTTGGGGTTTTTGATTCGGCCTCAGCCCCCGTCCGCTGCATCCACTTGTCTCTAGATCTTGCTGGGAGGGAGGATCCTAGTATGCAAACGGAAGATTAACTTGACATGAAGTAAAAAATATTTTGCTATAGGTATAAAATATTATACTCATCGGGTTTATCATGACTAAGGCACAACTGAAAAACAGAATTCGAAAATTACGCTTTGATCACGGCGAGATGACCCAAAAAGAGCTTTCTCACCGGGTTGGCTGCACTCGACAAACCATCAATGCAATTGAAGCCGGCAAATACGGACCAGCTATTGAGCTGGCCTTCAAAATTGCAACTGTTTTTGGCGTAGGCATTGAAGAAGTCTTTCAGTACGGAATGCCAGATGAAGATGGAGAATCACGGGAGACCTAATATATTTCATCATCAGCGGAGGTAGCGATGAACGAAATAAAGATTAAACGGATATTTTTGGCCAGCCTGCTTACCCTGTTGGTGTTTATCGTGGCCGAACTGTTGGTTGAGACCACCTTTGAGATGTTGGTTTTTGATCAGGGGGTAAATGCATGGTATCTAAAGCTGGGGGTTCAGCACTGGGATTGGGTGAGTAATCTGGTAAATATATTGATTGCATTGTTGAATACCACAATGCTGATATGGTTGTATGCTGCGCTACGGCCCATGTTTGGCGTCGGTGTTAAGACTGCTCTAATCACTA
>CAZLNX010000512.1:0-3896 GCA_964560795.1 uncultured Anaerolineales bacterium
AGTGATGAGTATCTACTCAAAGTCCTTTCTTCTTCTTAACATGCAATTGCCCTATCAAGGTGGCTGTCAACACAAAAGGAGAAGGAAATTCCATATTTTTCATATGATGAATCAAAAAGCGGGGCACGCATAAACTTGCCGTGTCCCGCTTCTTTAAGAATATCTTAATCAGCGATCTTTTGCTCGATCGAGAAGCTGTCTAATTATCCCGCGATGATGGTCTACCAGATCTGGTTCGGATTCGAAACCCAATTGATTTTTAAGAATTTGATGGGCATTTTCTAGATCTCTGTAGAAGATATTGCGCTTCGAGATTCCAATTTCTTGATAGACATCTGCAATCATGGATTTAGTTGTCTTATCTACTTCCTTGATGGACAATCATCGCCTAGGCGGCGTTTCATAAATCGCCGGTTGGTGATCATGAAGCAAGCCGTAATACCCTCTTTGACTTCGACTAACGAGAGTGATGGTTTGCTCAGTATTTTGCTCAGGGTTATTTCTACAGCATCCATAAGATTGCGATCAAATTTGCTGTGCTGACTCAGTGATTAACTGATCAGCACAGCGAGTAGTTTAAGTGGTTTATCCTTCTTGCAGTGTATCGCCAGGAACAAATGCCGCCCATGCAAACCAGAAGGTATCGTGGTGGTTGATGGACTGGAGCGATTTGCCTTCCAGTGGACCCGCGATGGCCTGGCCGAAAATATCCCATGTGCTGCCTGTAACATCATCACTGAAAGTGCCGTCACCGTTGGATGCAAAGGCTAGCAATTCGCCATCCAGAGTGGCTTCGAAAACGCCCGTTGCTCCAACATCAGCTCCGGCAGAGATATCGGATGAGTCTAGCGCTGAGGCTGTGCCCGATTTCCAGAACACGACGATTGGCGTATCGCCGACCAAATCGTTGATGACATGCTCTTCGTGTAGTCGGGTGAAAGTAAATGCACTGGCATCTCCGCTATCCAACACCACACCGACAACGCGGTCCATAGGGCGCAGTTGATCGGGAACTTCACCGGAGAATAGGAATGGGTAAGAGTCGATATTATCATAGCCGACATAGGGGTTCTGGCCGTAAGGGCGGCTGATCCCGGTATCGATGGAGAGAACTTGTCCTTCGGGATACTTGGCTTTGAAATCACCCCAAGAGATGAGTGCCGCAGGCACTGGGGTCAGCTTGGTCCCTGTGAACGATCCAACGATGCCTTCGCCGCTGAATTGCTGCCACCAGGACTGCGTTTGGCGGTCGTACATTACCAGGTCACTATGGCGCAAATTGCCTGATGTTCCGAAAGTTAATAATTCTCCTTCGTGTTCGAAACGTTCGAAAACCAAGGCTGTGTTGCATAGCGGGCAGAAAGTAACCACGACCGGGAGATCGTTGACAGTGTCGTTGACGATCTCATGCCAGGTCATGATCTGCAAAGGATAGGCGCGAGCATCATCTTCGATAGCCAGCAGGACCACTGGTTCGACGTCCCTCAGCCAGTTATCGGCGGAGTCAATCGTCTCGAATTTGGGGTTATCTATGGGGGGAATGCCGTCGGGAGGCGGACCACCTGAGAATATCTCACTGTAATCCACACTGTGCTGGCAAAAGTCGGTTAACTCCCAATGGCGCACATCGAAGCTGGTTCTCTCGCCGTTGAAAGGATCGCCACATTCGGATAGATTTTCTTCGGAAGATACAGCTTGCGGAGACTCTGCTAGGTCCGATGCGTGGTCGTCATTCATGGTGTCCTCGACAACATCGGATTCAGCAGAAATTTCGGGCTCCGCTGCCTGGACGGTATCTACTCCGGTTTGTGGGCTAGAACAGGCTGCAGCAAATAGAGCGATAAAAAGCAGCCCGTAAAGCCATCGTGATTTCAACATAGTTATCTCCTTGTAAAGAAAAAGAATTGATATGTTGAAATGACGGGCTTTGTGGATACTCTCTTACATGCTCAGATAGATTCTCATCTACTACAAATCTTGCTACATCCAGCTCTCTGAAATCTCTTGGATTGCTTGTGTAATCTCTTTGCCCTCTTCCGTAGAGAAATACTTGCGAATGGGAGTAATCTTCAAGGAAAGATCGTTCTCTTCCGCCCAGCCAGCCAATTGATGGAGTTCCTCAATACCTCGTTGCATAGCTTCGCCTTCCTTCGGACCAAAACGGTAGGTTAATATATAGGGATGAGTGGTGCGCAGACTATTTAATATCCGACCACTCGCTTTGCGAATTTCGGCAGCTGATGGTGATTCGTGCAGCCGTTCGACTGCGCTGATATCCAGCGACAAATTAAAACGGTAGAGATATAACACTAAAGGTCTGTGGAGAAGTTTGACCAGGCTTTCGGCTTGCGTTATTTTTAAATGATCGGGTATCTCACATTCTTGCCCTGAAGAATCTTGTACTGAAACGTCTAGTTCAAAACGCTCATTATGAAATTTGTTGTCCAGTGCCGGGTCATCTTCTGGTAGCAATTGCCGGACTTGATATAAAACATTTTCAGAATAATTTTCAAAATAGGTTTTTCGAGCAATGTCGGTGGGTATCGCCGCCGCGGGAATCAGTTTGCCAATGTTGATGCGCAATTTCGGACGTTTGAATTTCAGTGCTGATCCAAGCGCTAATGTTGTTCCTGCATACCCTATGGGTAGCACAGGAGCCTGGGAGCGGTAGCTTAACCAGGCTACTCCAGATTGGGCGCGCATTTGTCCGGGTTCCCAAATGCCACCTTCGGGGAAGATGCCTAATACTCCTCCAGATTTGAGTATACTCAATGCTTTTTGCAGTGCCGGCCGGTCTATATGGCCGCGACGGATGGGGATATATTTGTAAATCGCCTCGAAGAATTCGGTGATCTTTTCTTGTGGTATATCACCCGTACCTAGAAACTCAACTTGCCAGGGTGAATACACTGCCATAAGAACCCCTTCCATGGCAGCATTGTGATTGCCAGCCAGAATCACAGGCCCACCTTTTGGATAATTCTCCTCCCCATAGATTTCAATGCGAAAGAAAATTGGCAGGATGATACGACCAAGTAGCCGTAATATACCCCGCATGAATCGATTGCGTGGAAATATAATAGGTGTTTCATTGGAAGTGATCATGATCAATCGTAAATGTCCTTTTTTGGTGTAGAATATGGCGCGGTTTCTGAAAGGGAATCGTTCACGATTATATCGTACAGCAGTATAGCGATCTCGATAAGAGAAGGCTACAAATGCTGATACTGAGGTGAATTTTGCCTACGAGTGAAGTAGCTTTTATCCAGGGCGATCATCTATTTGATGGATTCAGTGTGATTGCTCGAAAAATAATTATGCGATGGCGAGATCGAGTTGTAGCCTATGGAGATTGGGATGCACTTAACGCCAAACTCCAGGAGTTGAACGCGCACTTAGCGGATAATAACGTGATGGTGTTGTTTGATCACCATTATGCCTTTGATGCAATTCCATTAGGTTTTGGTTTAGCCCAATTTGTCGAAAATGTTTCTGGGGTGCTAATACCTTATTCTGTGCATTTAGATATGGGAGTTGGCCGCGCAGGAGAGCCTTCACTGCGCTATTTCCTTCGGACTCTGGCGCATAAATGGCTGAAAAAGAATATTCAAAAACCCAACCCTGCGATTCAGTTTTTCCCTGTTGTTCGAGAATTTGAAATCGATACACCTGGTATTCACGCCATTGTCGAAAAGCGTTATTCTGGTGTGAATACCACGTATCTGAAATCCTTTGTCCGCCAGTTTAAAACTTCATCAGCAGGGCAGGTGTGTTTTTTGACGCCTTTTTCGGGAATTGGATTCCCTGGAAAACCGCTTTTACACCCTCAGTTATATCGTTCCATCGATGACTCTACTGCAGTAACTCAGGCAAAACAGAAGCGTTGAGCAACAAAA
>CAZLNX010000513.1:0-3821 GCA_964560795.1 uncultured Anaerolineales bacterium
GCTAGAAAGACAGGAAGAAATTCTGGCAGACATCGCTATGAAAGCCAGTCCGGAATATATCGATGAATTTTTCGGTAATTACTTCAAACCTCACGAGCAGGCGACCCTGGCGTTGGGTAAGTTGTACCGGGATTGGCTTTCGATTTCTGGCTGCAAAGAGAGCGCCGATCCATCCGAAGAACGCTTGGCTCAGTACCAAGTCTGGGCTGAAGAACTGGTTGTTGGCGGTGAGCGCGAAGATGGGGGTGCTGCGTTTCGCCGCTTCTGCCGTGTGCGCCTGGCCGGTCTCGATGTTGGGATGGATTTGATAGCTGCCGCAGAAGCTTACAACAACGGCATAGATTATCCAGCTCCAGAAGGCTGGAATTGCCTGCTAGAACTGGCTAAACCTGATCCTGAAGAAGAAATCCTGGAGATCACCCCGGAAGACCGGGCTGAATTCGAATGCTGGCAACTGCACCTGCTCACCGGCATGGTAGGCAAGAAGAAGAGCGGTTTCCACCAGGCCCTCGAAGCAGTTACCCGGCTAGGAACGCTGCGCCTGGCGCTGGAGCAGCTTGATGGCGGATCATCCCGCCGCGCACTGATCGAAGCTAGGCTGGCCAAGCTAAATTCTGCCTAATGGTTTTTGTTGGATGATGTTTCCGCCCTTGGTAGAACATCGCCAGGGGCGAAGTCTTTTGAAAAGAGAACCAACAACGGCTCCTGGATTTCTCCAGGGACAGCAAAAAGAACGGAGGTGTTCAATGACGGAAACAACCAACAAGATCACGCTGTGGGTCGCCGTGGTTGGTAATAAGTATGGCGTAAACTCCTACGTAGCCATCTCGGAAGAGGCTCTGCGTGACGAAATTTCCGAGTATGTGAAAGCATGGTGGGGAAATGAAATGGGCGATCAACCCCTGCCCCAAGACCGCGACCAGGCCATCGATGCCTACTTTGATGCGGTCGAGAGTGAAAGTTGTACGATCGATACAACGACGCTGGCCGGCGATTTCGCAGATCTGTTTCGCCCTCTGCCGGATGGCAAAATCCACGGTGGATTTTTAGAGATCGGCGAATGGGATGCCATCGCAGATGCCTATCCCTGGGAAGGATATGTTGATCTGCTGCTAGGCGCGGATGGCCAGGTTTGGGCCAGAGTGGGGGATGTAGAGCACATACCTGAACAAGAAGCGTAGCGGCTATGTATGTAGGTAGGTACCTGCAAATACCCGAACCGGAGCGGTCGTGCGCCTGGAAGCTAACAGTTCGAACGATTGCAGAATTCTCGATTTCTCAAAGAGATGCCTGCCCGGTGAGCAACGTCCACGGCACCGCTAGAATCTTCTTCCCCATCCTTCGAATTTCATCGCCGGCATATACCATCAATCCACCTGCAGCCCCAGGATGTTCATCCAGGAACGTTTGCAGTCCAGAAATATCGCCATAGCCTATTTTCCTGGCGCGCTTGACTTCGATCCCCAGAATCTTCCGCCCGTGTTCGATCACAAAATCTACTTCCACGCCATCTCTACGACGCCAGAAGAATAACCTGCCTGAGGGCACCATCAACCGGGTCAAGACGCGCAGATGGTGATAGATCATGGTTTCAAAGTAAGCCCCATATTCGCGCGCCGCACCCAGGCTTTCGATATCGAAGTACCCGGATAAGAAGACGGCTAAGCCGGTGTCATTCCAAAAAACCTTGGGTGATTTCAACAAGCGGGTGGTATGGCTCGACAAAAATGCAGGCAACCTCTCGAACAGATGGGTGGTTTCCAGGATATTCAGATAGCGGTGGACGGTGGGTTGCGACATGAGCGCATCCCGGGCAATTTCAGATTGGTTGAGCAATTGGCCTGACCGCAAGGCTGATAGTTCCATCAGTCGGCGGAAGTCAAGCAAAGCATCTACCTGAGATATCTGGCGTAAATCCCTTTCCAGATATGTGGTGACGTAGCCTTCCCACCATCGTACCCAGGATTGGGGGGCTGATAAGGGCAATACCGCTGGCATCAACCCGCGCAAAATCAGGCGGGTTGCATCTGGCGGAGTGTCTGGTAACTTGCATTCCTCCGGAAACTCCCCTGAGAGCGCCCAATGCAGGATTTCAGGCATTGCTTTCTCTTCGGCTTCTCCAACCGCCATTGGGTCAAGGATGAAATACACCGCCCTTCCAGCCAGGCTCTCGCTGACTTGTTTCATCAACAGCAAATTGGCCGACCCCGAAAGGATGAAACGATACTTCCCGGGGTTCTGGTCAACGGCTTTTTTGACCGCTGGCAAGAGGTCTGGGGCTTTCTGGACTTCATCCAAGACGATGCGCTCTACACCGGCCCACAAAGCCTCCGGGTCCTGGTTGGCCTGGCGCAGCACATCGTAGTCATCCATGGTATGGAATCGCCAGTTGCAGAATGGCTCGGCATTCAGCAGCAAAGTGCTCTTGCCAACCTGGCGTGCCCCCGTTAGCACGATGATAGGGTGATCAGCGATCGCCTCTTGCAATTGGGGTGTGATCCACCTGGTACGATATGTTTCGGGTGGTGTATATATATTATTCATACCTTGAATAATATTATAAACCTACCCTTTCGTCAAGTTCGAACCGCGGAATATGGTTTGCAAGAATTTGGTAGGCTTTCTTGAAACGAACTGTGCGTCGGTAAATCATTCGCCATCGGATTCCAACTCTCCGAGCACCGATTCGATGTCATCGAAATCCATATAGCGACCCGCGCGCAGGTCCTTATCCGTCTCTCGTTCACCTTCTTGCCAGCGCTCTGTCCCAAAGTAAGCCTGGGATCGGTCTACGAGCACCTGCGGAACCAGCCGGATGGCGCCGTCGTTATCAACAATTACTTCCAGAGCATCCCCTTCTTGCAGGTTTGCTTGACGACGAACCGACGCGGGTAGGGTGATTCGTCCATTGCTGCGAATGTGTACTACAGTTGGCATACCGTCTCTCCAAAGTTCTCAGATTTGTAAAAACTGAGGAACAGGATACCGGGGAAATGTATAGCCGTCAAATGTATTTTTAGCACAATCTAGAGAAAGGAAATCTAATGCTACAGCAGACAACTCTTGAACGCGCCTGCGGCAGACGCGTCCCGGCAGGAATCTATGCCGAAACCCGGTTATCACCGGGTGGCCAACCGATTGAAACCTTTATCGTTGATCCCCCGAAACGGTTTGAAATCTATTCATGGGGCTTGACAGCCAGAGGCGCCAAGCTGGTCGAAGTCGGTGGCATCTGGCATATCTTCGATATTGTGGGACGTGAACATTATCCCCATATTGCAGACATGGTGGAAGAAACCCGCCGCAAAGGCGCTTCGCGGCGTCTGGCCGGCAATCTGGATTTCTCCCGGCTGACCCCGGAAAGCCGCCTGGTGTTGGTACATGCGCGGGCGGTGATCGAGAATTACGACGAGTACCCCCAACCCCCACAGGTAACTTGCCCGCGTTTCGAACACCTAACTCGCCTTGAAGAACCCTGCGCGGGCCTGTGGTGGCACGATATTCCCGAGGGTGATCTCGCTGTGGATGAATATGGACACTGCCAGCGCTCAATCCCTGGGGATGTCACTTACCATGCCATCCCGCGAACGGAGGGGATCACGCCCCACTATCACTACGGTATTTTCATGCGCTTGCCGGTCACGAACCTAACGGTGATCGCCGGGCGCAATCGTCAAGAAGAACGAGAAGCCGAAAAATCCTACCAGGCTGCCGACCAGAGCAGCATACCCGTCTATATGGAGGCTGAATGATGTCTCGATCCATACCCATTTCACAGATCGTTGGCTACGAGAACGCCAAACCCAAGAAAGCCCTGGTCA
>CAZLNX010000514.1:0-3818 GCA_964560795.1 uncultured Anaerolineales bacterium
GGGAAGAATGCCACATTTTTTCTTATCCGTCAAACCAGTTTTGGCAAACTACTAGATAGTGTTGACATTTCAGGCGTTTTCTAGAGAAATGAGCTTGCTTGAAAACAGCTTGTTCTAGAGAGATCTTCAAATGTCAACACGGCCTAATCCAGGCGGGCAGTAGCGATGGCTTTCTTGAGATCGCCAATAGCTTGAGTGACCTGAATCTCACGAGGGCAGGCGTCTGTGCAATTGAAAATGGTATGACAGCGATAGACACCATATTGATCGTTGAGGATCTTTAGCCGCTCTGCCGCAGCTTGATCTCTGCTGTCATAGATAAAGCGATGCGCGTTGACCATTGCTGCCGGCCCAACATACTCACCATTGGCCCAGAAGGAGGGGCATGATGTTGTGCAAGCCGCGCACAAAATGCATTTCGTTGTGTCGTCAAAGCGTTCGCGATCTTCAGGGCTTTGCAACTGCTCTTTTTGCGGATTTTCTTCTCCACCCACGAAATAGGGCATCACCGATTTGTAATGATCGAAGAAAGGCTCCATATCGACAATCAAGTCTTTTTCTATTGGCAAGCCCAATATCGGTTGGACGGTGACCTTGGTACCTACGTCTTTGACCAGGACTTTGCACGCCAGCCGGTTAACGCCGTTTATACGCACGGCATCCGATCCACAAACTCCATGGGCGCATGAACGGCGATAAGAGAGAGTGCCATCCTGGTAATCTTTGATCCACTCCAACAAATCTAGAATCCGATCCGTCGGTTCTGCCTCCACAACGAACTTGTCGTAGTGAGGTTTCTTATCATTTTCGGGGTCATAGCGAAAGATTTTTAGTGTGACTTTCATGGCTCACGCTCCTAGTACACCCGTTTCATTGGCTTGTAATCTGTAATCGTGACTGGCTTGTATTTGAGTTCAACGTCATTATCTTGCAGCCAAGCCATGGTGTGCTTCATCCATTTCTTGTCATCGCGTTCTTGATAGTCATCGCGAGCATGAGCGCCGCGGCTCTCTTTGCGAGCCAGCGCCGATGCAGCTGTCACTTCAGCAAGATCAAGCAGGTTGCTCAATTCCCAAGTGTTGAGAATATCAGTATTGTATACCTGCCCTGGATCTCCAACGCGCACCTCTTTGAAGCGCTCTTGCAACTCTCGTACTTTCTCCAGCGCCATTGCCATACCTTCTTCTACACGGAAGACACCCACATGGTCGTTCATCACTTCTTTCATTTCTTTGGCAATATCAGCAGCCTTCTCTTTTCCACTGCCATTGCGCAAGCGGTCGAATTGCTCGCGGGCAAAATCTACTGCATCGCCGGGTAAGGGTTGGAATGATGCCCCTCGGGAGAATTCTGCAGCTCGTAAGCCAGCTTCCTTACCAAAGACAACGATATCCAGCAGAGAGTTAGTTCCCAATCGGTTGGCGCCATGTACTGACACACATGCCACCTCGCCAGCGGCGTAAAGCCCGGGCATGATGGTGTCTTTCTCATCTATGAAGACCTCGGTGCGGGCGTTGGTGGGAATGCCGCCCATGGCATAGTGAGCCGTTGGCTGCACCGGCATGGGTTGTGTTACCGGATCGACACCAAGATAGGTGTGGCAGAAATCAATGATGTCGGGCAGCTTGGAGAGGATCTCCTCGGCGGTCACACGGAAGGGTGATCCGTCGGGACGGGTGCGCCCATCCGATGCGGCATATTTATTTACCGTTTCGGGTGTAACATCCAGATAAAGATAGCGGTTTCCCTTGATACCCAGGCCATCTTGCATTTCCAAGTACATAGCCCGGCTGACCACATCGCGCGAGGCCAGATCTTTTACCGTGGGGGCGTAGCGATCCATGAACCGTTCACCCTTATCATTGAGCAGCACGCCTCCTTCACCACGCACACCCTCGGTGATCAGGATTCCCATGCGGTAAATGCCGGTGGGATGGAATTGGAAGAACTCCATATCCTCTGCGGGAATACCTCGTCTCAGGGTGATAGCAACACCGTCACCGGTGTAGGCGTAGGCATTGGAGGTCACATCCCACACTCGGCCATGTCCACCAGTGGCGAAGATCACAGACTTGCCGTGGAAGGTATGCAATTCTCCCGTTGCCAACTCTAGAGCGATCACACCGGCAGCAGAACCATTGACTGTGATCAAATCGACCACATGATACTCATCAAAGAAGGTGACTTTGTTCTTGATGCACTGCTGGTAAAGGGTTTGCAGGATCATGTGACCTGTGCGGTCGGCTGCATAACAAGCCCGAGTGACCGGTTTGCCAGTGAGGTTATTAGTATGTCCACCAAAGGGACGTTGAGCAATGGTGCCATCTGGGTTACGCGAGAAAGGCAAACCCATATGTTCTAGCTCATAAACGACTTCTGGGGCCACTTCACACATAAATTTAATGGCATCTTGATCTCCCAAATAATCGCTCCCTTTGACAGTATCAAAGGTATGCCATTCCGGGCGGTCTTCCTCGGCATTTCCTAAGGCAGCGCCTACACCGCCCTGGGCTGCACCGGTATGAGAGCGTGTAGGATAAAGTTTGCTGAGTACAGCTGTACTGGCTCCTTTAGATGCGTATAATGCCGCCATAAGACCAGCGCCACCGCCCCCAACAATCAGAACTTCGTATTGATGCGTTTTCATAATGTCAATTCTCCACCGGGCCTCAAGAAGCCAAGACCACGAAAACGGCTACCAGGATCATAAATACCCAGAGCACGAAGATAAGTAAGCGAATAACGATTTGCCAAAAGGGGCGCTTAATGTAATCTTCCAGCACAACACGCAAACCGTTTAAGCCATGCGTACCCCCAAAGAATATCGCCAGGAACTGCATAATCTGCCAAAAACCGTTTGCCCACCCAAAGGTCACGTCCGGGATGTTACTGTCAAGCACGTGATTGGGGTTCGGGAAAAAGGTCCAGCGCATTAAGGTTCCCAGATCCATCTGATTTCGCGCCCCCATAATCAGCGCAGCAGCCATCCCAATGACTGCTAAAAGGAAAAAGGCCAACCCAGAAAGACGGGTAAATAAAAACATTAAATACTCAAGGTTCCAACCAGGGTGAGGAACTTTTCTCGTTTGCATTTGATATCTCCTCATGCCTCTCACTCACCAGTAATCAATCGCTGGATCATGATAAAGATTGTCAGACCGTAAATCGGAATGAAAACCAACCACTGCAGCCAGGTCATCTCTTTCTGGTACCGCAGCATGCGTGGCCACAAATCAAGGATGATAATTCGTATCCCATTGATGCCATGATACAACACCGAGAAAACGATGAATAGCTGGAAAATGACCGACTCGTAAACAATGTTGATGGAAATCGCCCAATCACTGCCCATTTCTTGCGTGAAGAACGAAGCAACAACATGTAAACTGATGAAGACGATCATTCCAAGGCCCGAAATTCGGTGAAGAATCCAGGCCAGCATTGGACCCCCACCTTTATATTTCAAGCCCTCAAAAAAACCAACTTTCCTGTCTAGCGCCATCAAAATGCCTCCTCTCGCAATGAGATGAAGTATATTAGTTATCGAAAACCCCAGTATTATAACCGCTTCGAAACGGTATACAGGCACTGAATATTATCGCATCGTTCAACGTCCATATTAAGTGACATAGTTCATGGTTTGTTGGTTCCAGGTATCCTAAACAATCCTATTCTTCTGTTTTATAATACTAATCTGAGGAATAGTAATTCTATTCAATACTACCTACTCAGACCATCGAGTCTTGAACCAGAGTATAACTATCAGCTTACTATCATGAAGTCAAGTCCTTTACCAAAAAAACAAGTGAAGATACCTC
>CAZLNX010000515.1:0-3815 GCA_964560795.1 uncultured Anaerolineales bacterium
CAAGTCTACCCGACTATCCGTTTCTCACAAAACCTATTTTTGATCAGTATATAAACACCACCAAATTTGATTACTGGCAAGCAGGTGGTAAAGTTGGTGAGGCACTTGATAAGCTGGCTGCTCTAGATATGTAATCCCATCCAAAAATTAGTGCGAACAGGCCACCATTGAGGTGGCCTGTTTTTGAATTAAACAAGTAAGGAGTGTGCATAATTCTAAAGTGATGCCAATTGTTGCTCTTGCCGCTGTCCCCGGCTGCGGTTTATGGGAAAATAAGAACTAATTCACTCACGAATTCATCGAAAATGAATTTTCTGCTGAAATATCAAGTCCGTTTATACGGACTTCCTGTCTAAGCAGAGATTTCAATCTCGCTGATTGGTTCAGAATAATCACTATGCACACCCTTAAATCAAATAGCTTCCGTGAAATTTAATTCAACTATCGTTTAGATCATGGCATATCTTTGTAAGTTGCAATATAATCTTGAGCCGTATATTTTGTGTAATCAATAATTCGTAAATATACCATTAGGTAAATCTTTTGCACGTACCAATTGCAATATTCAAAGATGTTTCTTATAAATACCCAAGATCAGAAAAATTTAATCTTTTAAATATAAATCTAGAGATTTTAAAAGGCGAATTTCTTGGATTGATTGGGCCAATGGGGGCTGGTAAAACTACACTGTGTTTGGCGCTGAATGGCATTGTTCCCCAATTCTACGGTGGTCGATATTTTGGGGAAGTCCATGTCGCCGGAATGGATACTATTGAGCACCCCATCAGCGCCATGGCCAATCATGTTGGTCAAGTATTTGAAGATCCCGAAACTCAATTGATTTCTACGTCTGTGGAGAATGAAATTGCCTTTGCCTTAGAGAATTTAAAAGTATCTCGAGAAGTTATTATTGAACGTATTCCCCAAGCATTATCTGCTGTTCGATTAGATGGCACGGAGAAGAAGCATCCTCATGAGTTGTCGGGAGGGCAAAAACAACGTCTGGCTATCGCTGCCGCCATTGCCGTACAACCCAGCCTTTTGATCTTGGATGAACCAACTTCGCAGCTTGACTCTATTGGTGCTGAGGAAGTTTTTGCGACAGCCCATGAACTAAATCAAGAATTAGGTATGACCATTGTAATGGCCAGCCATTCCGCGGAAGAGATGGCCACATTTGCTGACCGCATTGCCCTTATTTCCAACGGTCAAATTGTTGCTTTAGGGCCACCCGATGAGATCTATGCTGAGATCGAGATGCTTGAGAAAAATGATCTCCGGCCTCCACAAGTTGCTAATACTTTCTATAGCATTAATAAGCGAGGAATTGCTGTACCCATAGTGCCCGTCCGCATGAATGACGCTTTACCGCTATTGGATGACCTGAGCAAACTTCCTCAAAGCTCTGAATTCGTATTATCAGAATCACAAGAAGCAAGTGGGGAAGCACTTTTATCTGTTCGAGATCTGGTCCATATCTATCCCGATGGAACAGGAGCTCTTCATGGAGTCTCTCTCGATATCACTGAGGGGGAATATGTTCTGATTATTGGGCAAAATGGTGCCGGTAAAAGCACCCTGGTGAAACATTTTCTCAACTTGCTTCAGCCCACGGAAGGTGTTGTAAAAGTCGGTGGCGTGGATACCGAAGAAATGAGTGTCAGCGATTTAGCTCGTAGGATCGGATACGTGGCGCAAAATCCTGACAACCAAATCTTCAACACTTCAGTTGGTGAAGAAATTGCCTTCGCCTTGAAGAACCTGGATTTCGATGAAGAAGAAGTTGAAGCACGAACGGCCGAGAGTCTGGAAGCCATGGGGTTGACTTCCGTGCGTGACATGCATCCCCTGGCCTTGCCCAAAGGCGACCGAGCTCGTGTGGTGATCGGCGCTATCCTGGCAATGAAGCCTGAGATCATCATTTTTGATGAGCCAACCACGGGTCAAGATTATCGCGGTGCCAAATATATCCTCGAGATCAGCCGCGATCTGCACAAGATGGGCAAGACAGTCATTGTGATCACCCACCATCTCTACCTGATGCCAGAGTACGCCGAACGTGTGGTTGTAATGGGTAAAGGGACTATTTTATTAGATGAGAAAACTCGTAAAGCCTTCCACGAAACAGAGATCCTGAAAAGCACATATCTCTCTGCACCACAGGCTGTGCATCTTTCACAAGAACTGCAAAAGTTTAATAACGGATTTCCTTCCTTGCTAACTCCTGGAGAAATTGCCAGTTATTTTGCTTCTGAAGGGAGTGCCTCATGAGTATGATGAAATTCCAAACCGTCGAGCGGGATTCATTCTTTTCTAGACTCGATTTCCGGCCTAAGTTGTACATGGTTGCCGTAGTGACCATCATTGCTTTTGCCTGGGAGAGCCCCATGATGCAGATTAGCATGGCTGTAGCAGTTACACTAGCCTGCCTGTTAGTAGGTGTAAAATGGAGTTATATTCGCACGATTTTGTTGATCATGATTCCTTTCTATGCACTGCTCTTGTTGACCCATGCTTTCTTCAATCGCGATCAGGTTATGGCCTTGAAGGGTTTCGAGTCGGTCAATGAGCTGAGTAGAATTTTTACCTTCCCGGGAAGTTGGCCAGTGGTTGGTGGTGGCTTTGCTACTTGGGAAGGGCTGAACTACGGCTTAAATGTTATCTTCAAAACATTGACGCTGACTTTGATCATCCCTCTGGCTGTATTCACCACCGAAGTTAACAATATGATCGTGGGAATGGTAAGAGCAAAAATCCCCTATAAGATTGCCTTTATATTTTCATCGACTCTGCGCTTTTTCCCCTTGCTGCTTGAAGAGTTTAGTAAGATTATAGATGCACAGCGTTTGCGTGGTCTGGATTTGGAAAAGTTGAGACCTATAAAACGGGTGCGAGTTTATGCGAAGGTGGCCGTCCCACTAATTTTGGGTGCTTTGGTCAAATCGCAACAGTTGGAAATTGTTCTGCAATCAAAGGCTTTTTCCGGCAGCCCCGAACGCACCTATCTGCATGAATCCATTCTACGCCCACCCGATTACGCCTTAATAATCATCTTCACCCTGCTTTTCATTGCAGCTTTCTACCTGCTTATCGCTTACGGTATTGGCACCTTCGGGGGGCCTGTTTAGGTTCAAATCTTGTAGGTTATGGAATTGGGTGGAGATTTATCTTCATCCTAGTTCCATTGATGTCATTGATTGCTCAGGAATATGTATTATGCGCATTGATGCACACGTGCACTTTACGCCGCCTTCGTTGGCAGCTAGTCTCGATCAATTTTCAGAGCAAGAACCACTCTGGGGCTATTTGCTCAATTCTGGATTTAGGAGTACGACTGCCCAAGGATGGGCGACTGCCGAACGGATGATTGCAGACATGGATTCTTCCGGAATAGATCGTGTGATCATCCAAGGTGAATATCGCCTTAGGCACGAATCCTGTGCCCAGCGCAATAATCAGGGATTGGAAATTCTTCAACGATGGCCAGAACGGGTGATCGCATTTGCCGTAATCCAACCTGCTGCAGGCGACCGTGCCCTAGATGAACTCAAGCGCTGTCTTGACGGCGGCATGCGTGGCGTTGGTGAACTCAACCCCTATGGTGCCAATCTCCGACTCGATCATCCTGATTTTCTGCGAGTTGTTGATGCTTGCATTGATTTTGATATTCCTCTTAATTTGCACATCAATGAAGAATTTGGGCATTATTACCCTGGAAAAAGCAGTACCCCATTATCCCATTATTATCAGTTGATTGAGCCAATACCTTCGCCAAAAATAAGTAAGTAGGGCTTAATGTAGTAAAGTTGAGTTCA
>CAZLNX010000516.1:0-3797 GCA_964560795.1 uncultured Anaerolineales bacterium
AATTCTGTAGCCGCTGTTGTAGAAGGCGGGGAACCGACCGTCATCCCTTCTGCGGAAGGCGAACGGCTTGTTCCTTCAGTGGTCGCAGTCAATAAAAACAACGAACGTCTGACCGGGCGCCCAGCCCGCAACCAGGCGGTAGTAAATCCTGAGAACACTGTATTTTCCATCAAACGCTTCATGGGCCGCAAATATGAGGACCCTGAAGTACAGAAAGCCAAAGGCCAGGTACCGTATGAAGTAACCAAAGCCCCTAACGGCGATATGCGCGTGGTTCTGGGTGGCAAAGAATATTCACCCCCTGAGGTTTCGGCTATGGTGCTGGCAAAGATCAAAGTCGATGCCGAGGCTTACTTGGGTGAACCTGTCAACCAGGCCGTGATCACCGTCCCGGCATACTTCAACGATGCCCAGCGTAACGCGACCAAAGATGCCGGCAAGATCGCCGGTCTGGAAGTGCTGCGCATCATCAACGAGCCCACCGCCTCTTCGCTGGCCTATGGCCTCGACAAGAAACAGAACGAAATCATTGCCGTGTACGACCTGGGCGGCGGCACTTTCGACATCTCCGTGTTGGATGTAGGAGAGGGTGTCTTCCAGGTTCGCTCCACCAGTGGTGATACTTTCCTGGGTGGTGATGACTTCGATCAGCGCGTGATCGATTTCCTGGCTGATGAATTCCAGAAAGATAATGGCATCGACCTGCGCAAAGATCGTCAAGCTTTGCAGCGTCTAAAAGAAGCTGCCGAAAAGGCCAAGATCGAACTATCCAGCTTGCAGCAAACCGAGATCAACCTGCCTTACGTCACGGCAGATGCCTCCGGGCCCAAGCATTTAGTGCTGAACATGACCCGCTCCAAACTGGAGCAGTTGACGGCCGATCTGGTCGACCGCTCGATTGCCCCGGTCAAGCAAGCTCTGGATGACGCCGGACTAAAACCCTCGGAAATCGACGAAGTGGTTTTGGTCGGTGGTATGACCCGTATGCCCGCCGTGCAAGAAGCCGTCAAGAAATTCTTCGGCAAAGAGCCCCACAAGGGCGTCAATCCGGACGAAGTCGTAGCCGTAGGTGCAGCCATTCAAGCCGGCGTTTTGGGTGGCGATGTCAAAGACATCCTTTTGCTGGACGTCACTCCGCTGACCCTATCTGTTGAGACTTTGGGCAGTGTGGCCACCCCGCTCATCGAGCGCAATACCACCATCCCAGCCCGCAAGAGCCAGATCTTCTCCACCGCGGCTGCTAACCAGCCCCAGGTAGAGATCCACGTGCTGCAGGGTGAGCGCCCTATGGCCGCAGATAACAAATCTCTGGGCCGCTTTATTCTGGATGGTATTCCCCCGGCACCGCGCGGCGTCCCTCAAATCGAGGTGACCTTCGATATTGATGCCAACGGTATTCTTGAAGTTACTGCTCAAGATAAAGCCACCGGCCGCAGTCAGAACATCACCATCACCGCTTCCTCCGGCCTCAGTGATTCTGAAGTCGATAAGATGAAACAAGACGCTGAAAAACACGCCGACGAAGACTCCCAGCGCAAAGAAAACGTCGAAGCTCGCAACAAAGCCGACAATATGGCGTATACTGCAGAGAAGGCTATGTCCGATCTGGGCGAACAGGTACCCGAAGAAGTCAAGACGAAAGTCAATGACAAGATCGCGGAAGTTCGCAAAGTTTTGGAAGATGAAAACGCAGACAGCGAAACCCTTAACCGTGTAGCCGATGAACTCGGCCAGGAGATCCAGGAGATCGGTGCCGCAGCTTACCAGCAACCCGATGCCGGCCCCATGCCCGGAGCCGAAGGCGCAGACCCCGAGGGTCCGCCGCCCCCCGAAGGGCAGTCTGGCCCCGATGATGAAGATATTGTTGATGGCGAATTTCGAAACGCCTAATTAGTTACAACTCACAAGTCGCAGGTCGCAAGTAGAAAGATCACTTGTGACCTGTGACTTGATTCTTGAGACCCAAACCATGCCACGAGACTATTACGAAATCCTGGGAGTGCCCAAGGGGGCCTCAGACAGCGAGATCAAATCCGCATTCCGTCAATTAGCGCGCAAATACCACCCTGATGTCAGTCAGGAGGCCGATGCTGAAGAACGCTTCAAGGAAATGAACGAAGCCTATGCTGTGCTCTCCGACCCAGAGAAGCGCGCTGCCTACGACCGTTTCGGACATGCCGGTGTTCAAGGTGCAGGTGGTGTTCCCGATTGGACCACCATGGACTTCTCGGACATTTTGGGCGATCTATTTGGATTCGGTTTTGGCGGATTCGGGCGAACATCAGCACGCTCGCGCAATGCTCCTCGCCGCGGCCAGGATTTGCAGTATCGCGTCCATCTGGATTTCACTGAGGCAGTCTTTGGCGCAGATAAAGAAATCGAAATCTCGCGTGATGAGACTTGTGAAACCTGCAAGGGCTCTGGTTCCAAACCGGGCACATCATCATCACGTTGTTCGACCTGTAGCGGTCAGGGCGAGGTTCGCCAATCTCGGCAGACCATTCTTGGTTCGATGGTGCAGGTAACCACCTGCCCCGCTTGCGGTGGTAAAGGTGAAGTCATCGTCAATCCATGTTCGACCTGTTCTGGCAGAGGCCAGGAGCGCAAAACCCGTAAGAAAGTCGTCACCATTCCCGCTGGTGTCGACACGGGCACTCAAATTCGCCTGACAGCCGAAGGTCAACCGGGAGCCAATGGTGGCCCGCCAGGTAATTTATATCTGGTCATCCAGGTCCAGGCTCACAAATATTTTCGCCGCCGCGAGAACGACATCCTCCTTGACCTTAATGTCAATATTGCTCAAGCCACTCTGGGTGATGAGGTTAAAGTCCCCACCGTAGATGGCGACGCTATGCTCACCATTCCGGCCGGTACCCAGCCCGGCAAGATCATCCGCATGCGCAACAAAGGCGTGCCTCATCTGCGCAACAACACCCGCGGTGATCAGTTGGTTGTAATCAACGTCGCCATTCCTAAATCGCTTTCCGATGAACAGCGCCAACTCATCGAGCAATTAGCCGAGAGCCTTGGCACTGAGGTCACACCTCAAGAACGCGGCTTTTTCGATAAATTGAGAGAGCTATTGTAGGATAGCCAGTTAGCAGTGTACAGCGGTCAGTGATCAGATGTTTCCTTTCCACTTCACACTTTCCACTCTCGATTGATCATGAATTGGCTCGAAGTTTCTCTGACTGTCGACGGCGAGTTGGCCGAAGCTGTCGCCGAAGTACTGGCCCGTTTTGTGCCTGGGGGCGTGGTTGTCGAAAGCACGGCCATTTACGCCGACCCCTTTGATGAAGGGTATCCGGTTGGGCCGCTGCGAGTGTGCGGCTACATCCCCGTTGATTCACAACTCGAAGAAACGCGCCAGCGCATTGAAGAAGCGTTGTACTTTTTGGGACGCATCCAGCCCTTGCCCGAACCTGAATTCAAACCCGTCGAGGACGTCAATTGGGCCGAGACCTGGAAGCAGCACTACAAACCGATCGCCATTGGTAAGCGCCTGGTCATCGTGCCCGCCTGGCTGGACTCCCCCGATGAGAGTCGTATTCCCATTCGCATCGATCCGGGAATGGCTTTTGGTACGGGGACGCACCCCACTACACAGCTTTGTTTAGAGTTATTAGAAATTCAATTTCTTGAAACCTTCCAGGGTTCAGAAAAGCTGGGAGGTTTGGATATACTCGACATCGGCTGCGGCTCGGGGATATTATCCATCGCCGCTCTCAAGCTGGGAGCCCGGCGCGCCTTTGGGGTGGATACTGACCCCGAAGCGATTACTGCCGCCAAACAGAATG
>CAZLNX010000517.1:0-3792 GCA_964560795.1 uncultured Anaerolineales bacterium
AGGTTACTCGCTCAAGCCCTGTTTTGTCTAGGCTTCATGCACCAACGCCGTTTCAAATCGAAATAATCTCCATCAGCATTGAGAAAAATCATGAGCCATTTATTTGATATTGCTTTCAATCGACCTTCTACTTTGGGTAAAGAAATTGAATTCATCCAGCAAGCCCTGGATAATTTGCACTTGTCGGGTAATGGTCCCTTTACGCAGAAATGTCAAACCTGGTTAGAAAGCCGCATCGGATCTACAAAAGCCCTCCTGACTCACTCTTGTACATCAGCTCTTGAGATGGCAGCTATTTTGATGGATATCCAACCGGGCGATGAGATAATCATGCCATCATTTACATATGTTTCAACAGCTAATGCTTTTGTACTTCGAGGGGGTATACCGGTATTTGTAGAGATCAGATCTGATACATTGAATATCGATGAACGGAGAATTGAGCAAGCTATTACCCCTCGTACGAAAGCCATTGTGCCGGTACATTACGCGGGTGTGGGTTGTTCGATGGAAAGCATTATGGAAATAGCTGGAGATCATAATCTGTTTGTGATTGAAGATGCAGCCCAAGGCATTATGGCCAGCTTTGATGACAAACCCTTAGGGAGCTTTGGTCAATTGGCAGTGTTGAGCTTTCACGAATCAAAAAATGTGATGTCTGGTGAGGGGGGAGCTTTACTAATCAATCAAGCAGAATTTGTCGAGCGAGCTGAAATCATTTGGGAAAAAGGGACGAATCGTGCCAAGTTTAATCGTGGGCAAGTTGATAGTTATACCTGGGTCGATATCGGGTCATCATATCTGCCCAGCGAAATAATCGCGGCATTTTTATGGGCTCAACTTTGTGAAGCGGAAATGATCTCAAACCAAAGAAGTGAAATTTGGGGAAAGTATCATGATGCGTTTGCTCAGTTAGAAGTTTTAGGAAAAGCCCGTCGACCAATTGTGCCAAATGAATGTACTCATAATGCACATATCTATTACTTATTACTGCCTGATTTAAAGACGCGCACTAGTCTGATTCAATTTCTCAAAGAAGCTGGAATAATCAGTGTTTTTCATTATGTTTCCCTTCACTCATCCCCTGCTGGAAGAAAATTTGGGCGTACAAGCGGAGATTTATCAATTACCCAGGAAATTAGTGATCGGTTGATTCGATTACCTCTTTGGATAGGTATGTCTGATGAAGAGGTAAACCGGGTTATAATGGCGATCTATGACGCTTTAGGAAATTGAGAAATTGAGGAGTATGTCACTCGCATGCCAAATAAACCAACAGGAATTCAAGTAAACCGTGATGAAAACCAGATGATCATCACCTGGGATGATGATCATAAAAGCGAGTATTCTTATTCTTTGTTACGCCACGCTTGCCCTTGCGCTGAATGCCGCGGGCATGAAAATATGGGCCCCGTCCCGGACCCAGAAGTTTTTGATCTGCCTCCAGAAGACTCTCAACGTACGCATTTAACTGATGTTGAAGCAGTGGGCGGTTATGCCATCACGCTATATTGGGGCGATGGTCATCAGTATGGCATCTACAATTGGAATTATTTGCGAGCTTTGTGTCCTTGTGAAGTTTGTCGAGGAACATAGAGTCTGAATCCCCCAAAAAGAAAAGAGCCGGGAATTTTCCCGGCTCTCGTTGGTTTTATTGCAAGTGATCTCTTAAGTTGTGCTCGACAGCATAGGCCGCTGCTTCGGCCCGGTTGCTGACATTCAGCTTCGAGAGGATGCTGCTGACATAGTTTCGTACCGTGCCTTCACCCAAGAACAGTTCTTTGGCAATTTCACGGTTCGTTTTTCCCTCCGAAACGAGGATAAGCACGTGTTTTTCTTGTTGAGTTAGATCTGCGAAGGCAGATGCTTCTTCCTCTTTGGCTGCCCGACGGACTTCCTGGAAGATGCGTTGGGTCACCGCGGGATCTAGCAATGCTTCACCTCGGCTGACAGCCTCGAGGGCGCGAACAAGATCATCACCACCGATCTGTTTGAGCACGTACCCCGCGGCACCAGCGCGAATCGCTGAGAATAACATTTCATCCTCGGCATATGATGTTAGCATAATGACTTGTGTGTCTGGATAGCTCTCAGTAATTTTCTCACAAGCATCAATGCCCGACCCCCCAGGTAATCGAATGTCCATAACAACAACGTCTGGGGAATACTGCTCAACATGTTTGAGTGCTTCACGTGCAGTTCCCGCTTCTGCAACGACTTCAAATTGTGGATGACGGTCTAGAAGCGACTTTAGACCTAATCGTACAACCTCATGATCGTCCACCAATAATATTCTTTGTTTTTTCATGCAGTGTTTCTCCTTGCGGGCGAGAGTATAGCCTACTGTATTTTGCCTGACAAGAGCTAATCTAGGGATGATTGCTCCCGTCGATAATCGACGAAGCGGTATCCCACCCCTCGCTCAGTGAGGATATACTTCGGATTAGCAGGGTCTTGCTCGATTTTTTTGCGTAAGTAGTTTACGTAAAGGCGAACATAATGGGGTTCATCTCGATACTCGTAACCCCATACTTTGGTCAGAATTTGTTCATGGGTCAGCACCCAACCCGCATTTTGTACGAGATGGTATAGCAAACGATATTCGGTGGGGCGGAGCTGAACCAATTCGCCATCAACCCATACCTCACGGCGTTTGAAGTCAAGCTTTAGACGTTCATCCACATCGATTACACTTGGGGCGCTCCCTTCCGTAGATTCAATACGTCGTAAGACAGCGCGTACTCGACTCACTAATTCGCGAGGGCTGAAAGGCTTGGTAACGTAATCGTCGGCACCCCACTCTAGCCCCCGCACCCGATCATCTTCTTCCCCTTTAGCAGTTAACATGATGACTGGGACAGAGCTAAATTCCCGAATCTTTTGTAATACTTGAAAACCATCGATATCCGGCAACATCACATCCAGCAGAACTAAGCTGGGAAGCGAACTGCGTACTTGTTCAATCGCTTCTTTTCCATTGTATGCCGGGATTACTTGGAAGCCATCGTGCTCTAAATTCAAGCGAATAAAACGCACAATTCGTTTCTCGTCATCGACAACCAGAATGCGATGCCCCTGAATTCGTTCATTTTCCATGTTTACTCTCTCACGAACCCAATAATTTGTTCTTCATCCTCGCTAGGGCGGACTTCGATAAATGTCAACTGGTTGACTGGCCAATATACTGTAGTCACACCGTGATCGAGGAAATGTAAATCCCTGCCGTCTCTATATCTGGGATTGGCTACTTTAATTAGCTGGTCATTGGGCTGGGGGAGTTCATCAATTTCTGCAATGATTGGATCTTGGTTTAGAACATGTAGAATAACCTCGATAGCCATAATTTTCTCCATTCATTCCTTGATAAGAATTTGAATCTTCAATTTTCCTAGAGTAAGGATATCTCCATGTTGGATGGAGTGTTCAGCATGTGGGTCAATTTTCTGACCGTTGAGGCGTGTGCCATTGGCTGATCCTAAATCCTTTGCACTTAATTTTTGTTTGCTGATAGTCAAGCTTGCATGTAATCGGGAAACTCCGGCTTCATATGCATCATAACTGCTGAGATCAATATCTGGCACTACCATTTGGCCTTCTGTAGATCGACCAATTGTATGGTCTTTATCACCTTGTATGAAGATAATTTCATCTGAGTCGATAATTTGAATGGCAACTTGACTGTCTGCCATATCTTCAGGGGGGGGAGGAAAAGTTTGTGTTGCAGATGATGAAATCCCTGGTACTAGCTTGTCAAGCATGATAAGATGGGTATAGTCGTTTCAATTTGATACG
>CAZLNX010000518.1:0-3782 GCA_964560795.1 uncultured Anaerolineales bacterium
TGCCAATTTGTCAACCAGTTTTTTCTCTTTTTATCGTGCGAAATGAGCCAAGCCGAAAATATTGGTGGTTGATTCCCATGGTCGTTGTATTGCTGTTTTTCGCCTTTATCATTGTTTTAGGCGGAGCTGCAGGAGTTGGTCCCTTCATTTATACCCTGTTCTAACCCGAGATAAGAGGTGACATATGCGTGAATGGTTTCGCAATTTATGGGAGAGCTGGAAAGAAATAGCTGAATATATTGGTGATTTCCAGGCTCGTTTGCTGCTGACAATTTTTTACTTCACTGTAGCTGTTCCATTTGGATTTTTAGTGCGCCTGTTTACTGATCCTTTGAATATAAAAAAATCACCTGTAGGATCAGCCTGGGTGACCCGATCTACCGGCGATATTGAATTGGAAGATACACAACGGCAATTTTAGGGTCGAGGATGATATGTATATTTTAGGAATTTCTGGGCTTTACCATGACTCAGCGGCTGCCTTGATCCATGATGGTGATCTCGTTGCCGCGGCGCAAGAAGAGCGTTACACACGTAGGAAATTTGACCATCGCTTCCCGGAAAACGCGATTGACTATTGTTTGCGCGAGGCGGGAATTTCCATTCAAGATGTGGATTATGTCGCTTTTTATGAAAAACCACTATTAAAGTTCGAGCGTATCCTGATGTCTTCTCTGGGATCGTTCCCAGAGTCATGGCAATTCTTCCGCGAAGCGATGACAGCTTGGTTTGGCGACAAGCTATGGCTCAAAGCCATAATCATGGACAAACTAGGCGTGCCTGCTGAACGTGTGTTATTCGTAGAACACCATCTAAGTCACGCGGCCAGCGCCATGTTTAGTTCGCCTTACGAATCTGCCGCTGTGCTTACCCTTGACGGAGTCGGCGAGTGGACAACGCTAACATTGGGCAAGGCCACAGCGGATTGGGGCAATGGAAAATCCAATTCGATTGATCTCACGCAAGAAGTGCGTTTCCCGCATTCGTTAGGTTTAATTTATTCAGCCTTTACTGCTTGGCTGGGTTTTCGCGTCAACAGTGGTGAATACAAGGTTATGGGGATGGCTCCCTATGGGCAACCCCGTTACATTGATAAGATTGAAAAAGTCGTGAAAGTGCATGATGATGGCAGTTTTTGGCTGGATATGGATTATTTCAGCTTCCATAAATCACTCAACAACACATACAGCTCGAAATTTGTTGATCTCTTTGGACCTCCGCGTAAGGTAGAGTCTTATTTCTTCACTCGAAATACTGGAGATGACATCACCGGGAGAGAAGCCGAAGCTGATAAGAATCAGTATTATGCGGACATCGCCGCTAGCGTTCAGCGCTGGACTGAGGAAACGATTCTAAAGATTGTTGCCCATTTGCACAAAACAACCGGTGAGAAGAATCTCGTCATGGCCGGGGGCGTTTCTTTGAATAGTGTGGCCAATGGCCGCATAATGCGTGAATCGCCTTTTGAGAATGTCTTCATCCAACCAAATGCTGGAGATGCAGGCGGCGCATTAGGAGCTGCACAACATGTCTGGCATGTGGTATTGGGAAAGCCACGCCACTTTACGATGGAGCACGCTTACTTTGGCGAAGAATTCGATAACGAGCAAATAAGAGCATTCCTGGATGGCGAAAAGATTCCCTATGAGTTTGTCCAGGATATTGGGCAGGTTGCTGATCGTGTTGTAGATGCATCGCTAGATCAGAGAGTAATCGCACTTTTCCAGGGACGTTTCGAATGGGGTCCTCGGGCGTTGGGCAATCGCTCCATTTTGGCCGATCCACGCCGAGCCGAGATGAAGGATATCGTCAATACCAAGATCAAATACCGAGAGCCTTTCCGCCCCTTTGCTCCCGTGGTCACCGAAGAAGCAGCACCAACTTACTTTGGTTTAGAAGGCAAAGAAGATCAATATCCCCAACGCTATATGTTGATGGTGACCAAGATTCCAGAACAATATCACGAAGTGATCCCCGCAGTGTCACATATGGGAACCGGTCGTTTGCAGACAGTCCGCCGTGAATGGAACCCGCTCTATTATGAGATTGTTGAAAAATTTGGGCAAGCTACTGGCGTGCCGGTGATGATGAACACTAGCTTCAATCTGCGTGGCGAGCCTATTGTTACTTCTCCAGCAAACGCGTTCAACACATTTAGCAACAGTGATATTGACATGCTTGTGATGGGCAATTATTTGATAAATAAAGAGCATCTAACAAAATAACAACTAGGAATCTTTGTTATGGGAGAGGGAGTAGACCAGAGATCTTCCAAATTGGGAATACATAGAAATGATTATTGGAAGATTCTATGTGTGTTTCTGATTGTTTTTTTTATATTGATCTTTATTCAAAAAGGAGTTCTCCAAAGTATTGGAGACTATAAAGAAGTTCCAAGCAATGGACGTGATCTCTGGAATTTTAGGGCAGGAGGATATTTGTGGCGTAAAGGGGAAAATCCCTATGACCCAGATAAATTAGATGAGTATTGGGCTAACCAAGATGACTCAATCAAGCGAATAACTTATAAGAACATTATGTATTACTACCCTCCACAAACCAGCGTTATTTTTTCATGGTTGTCAAGGCTCTCTTATGGTACTTCTTATTGGCTTTTCTTAACAGCAAATATTATCTTGACAATCATTGTTATGTTTTTGGTAGGCATTGTTCTTTCATGGTATCTCCCAATAGGTCTTCTCGAGATAACATTATTGTCAAGCTTTCTGCATATAGGACTACGGACAAATATTAGATTCAATCAGTCGAGCACGCTGGTCGCTGTGTTTGTGTTTCTAACCTTTGTGTTAGCAAAAAATCATAAGGAAATTCTTGCTGGTATTGCACTCGGATTTGTGTCCTTAAAACCAACTTTTTTCCCACTGTTTTGGATATATTATTTTGTCATTGGATCCCGGAAACTTGTGATTAGCAGTATCATTTCTGGGTTATTACTCACAGTTTTACCTATCATTTTTTCCGGCAGGAATTTATTTGAAACAATGGAAAATTTGATCTTCGCCCGTCAAACACACTTAAATGATTTTGACAATCCATCGCCTTTTGTCTCAAGTAGTATAACTCACCAAAACTTTGAACCTTTGGTTTTTCGAATCTCCGATAATCAATCTAATCTAACCTTGTTATTTTCTTGGATAATCATCCTTTCATTTTGTATCCTCATATATTATCTCATCTATAAAAATAGACATATCAAAAAAGAACCTCTGTTAGATTTCGCAATAATTTCTGTTGCATCAATATTGGTTGTGTATCATAAGAATTATGATTCATTCTTACTTCTTTTGGGATTACTTTATATATACATCCAGATACAAAAAAGTGAATCGCTGAACACAAAGACTAAGTGGTTGATGGTATTACTTGTCATTTTGGGAATAAAGATTTTGCCCACAAATTTTCTATTTTTGTTGTTCGCTAAAACTCCCTTTACGATCGAAACATATATTGGGAGGCTGTTATCTTCTTTTCACGTATGGGGAAATATCTTGTTGTTAGTTACTCTTTTGCTATTCAAAATCAGTCAATACAAGGAAGGAAGATTGGGTGGTTAACTAATATTGGTTTCGTCGAATCTTGGCAAATTTTTCTCTTCGGGATTTCTATATCGGTTGGACTGGTTATGGTAGAGCTGTTTCAAAGAATATTCTCTACTTCACCGGATACGTTTATTTGACTAAAACCACACATTTCATATCAACATTTGGAATAAGGAGGTGTGCAAAAATAAGATCCCATTTTTGAAATGGTCTGGAAGAATC
>CAZLNX010000519.1:0-3773 GCA_964560795.1 uncultured Anaerolineales bacterium
CGATTCTTCCAGACCATTTCAAAAATGGGATCTTATTTTTGCACACCTCCATAAACCAAATCCCAGTGATTGAATCTAGTATCACTTGAAATTTTATTTACCGTTTCTAATCTTGGAAAAGTTATTGTCAAATTTTGAATGCTTGGAGTTGCCAAGCCAGACATAGTTGATTGAGTAATTTTTTCTTCTCCCCAAATAGTGAGCTGCTCGGGCGGTTTGATGAAATCGCTTTCTGCTCCTTTAAATAGCTCATTCAATTCATTCCAAAAGGCTTGTCGCTCTGGCAGATTTTCTGCCTCTTTGATCGGCCAAAACCACAAAGCACACCAGTAATCCATTGCCAGTTTTAGGCGGCGGAAGGGGCTGGTGGGGCGCTCTAGGTAAGCCAGTTCTTTTTCTTTTCCAGCGAGACTGAGCGTTTTTTTGTTTTCTTCTGGTTGCGACTGACCCCAAATGCCCATTTCATCTTTGGTACGTAACAGCACCTGCAACCGTTCTTTCAGGTGCGCGTGCCATAAGCTATCGGCCTGGTCAGAAAGCGCTTGCAAGTTTGTCAATTCCGCTTTGGTGATCTTTTTTGTAAATTCTTTGCGCCAATCTTTGATGTCCTGCACTTCTGTGGGAGCCAGTTCTTTGATAACTTTATCTTTGTCAAAAGCGGCCATACCCTCATCGGGTAGCAGCCAGTGATAGACTGTGCCAGCCGGGCGGGGGGCGAAGTTGCCTTCGCCGTCACCCAATGGCACAGGCTCAGGTGCCTTCTTCTTAAATTCGCTACTAAGGATGTCTTCTGCGCTGTACACCTGCCGTCGTGCGCCGATCAGACTGTTACCCACCGCCAGGCGCGGCCCAAACCAGGGCACTTTTGCGCCATAATAGATGATGTTCAGCCATAGTGAAACTTTGGCCAACTCGACTGCGGTTGGGTTGAGGTCAACGCCATAGGCGTTGTTGGTCGCCAGGTAATACTTCACCTTTTGGCGTTCGTGGCGGTACTCATCGGCTGGAATAAGTTCACCCAGTTCTTCCTGCTTGCGCGCCAGGTAAGCATCCGCCAACTGGTTGACTGCTTCATTAATGAATGCGCCTGATCCCATGGCTGGCTCGCAAATCGTCAGCTTGAGGATATCGTCAGCCGTCTTGTCTTTGAGCAGTTCCTTGAGACTGTATTTAACAACGCACTGGGTTAAAACTTCAGGGGTGTAATACGAGGCTGATTTTTCTCGGTCACGCCCCGCCAGCCGGAAAATAAAAGTTCCCTTGTCATAACTCTTGCGCTGCTTTGAGCCGTCCGGCGCTTCAACGTAGATAAATTCATTCGGTTCATAGCGGGCTAATTCTTCGGCGGGGATGAAGTAGGTTTGTCCCATTTCATCCGATTGCTTGACTTTAGCAGGCTTGACCTCATACAACGTTTCCTGGGCGAAGAAGCCAGTATAGCTCAGCAGTCCCTCATAGACCGCTCCCAGCTGGTTGATTCCCAGTTGGGCATAGCTGATCCGTCCACGGCCAAATTTAGACCTTTTTGATTCTCTAGATAGCGATAGAAGTTGAATTACTTCTTGCAAAATGATATTACGGAATTTTGCTTTGGAGAGTAGGGGAGTTTTGGCCTGGTCAAATAGGGGGCTGTTCAATCCCTGGATGGTAAAGCCACGTTCCTGAAAGACTTGTTCGCCAGCTTGCTCCGTCATCAGGGTTAGTTGAGAGGGTTGATAACCATCATTGAGCAGCTTAAATAGCTTCTCCAGGCTGTTATTGATGTAATAACCATTTTGCGCCTGGGGTGTATTTAGCGGTACTTGCTCCAAGTCTCGCAGCATTTCCAGGCTATACCCCTTTTGATAAGCATCACTTTTCATCGGGACAATTTTTAATTCACCAGCTCGGGCTTCCGCGTAAAACAGGAAGAGCAAACGATACAGATAACTTAGCGCTTCATTGGTCAGCTTATTAGCGACCTCATCATCCTGGAACAAAGCCTGCTTGCCTACGTTCCGTTGATACCAGACATATTCGTTAGCCAACAATTCCACAGAACGCCTCAAACCATATTTCAGATCCTTCGAAACGCCAAAAGCATGTTTATGGCTTTTCTCGTCCAGCGAAAAATGAAGGGGCACGCCCTCATCGGGGGCCAGACCTTCTTTGGCTAATAGAGCGGCTAAAGCCCGGATCGTATCCTGCTGCTTGCGGCCAAAAATCTCATCCAGATCAAACATCAAGTATTGGCCGTGCCCCCATTTCGTACGGTCGATCAAATAAACAAAACGACCAGCGAATAATAATATCCAGCGGGGCGGCTCATCCCTGCGGAAAATCTCTCGGATTAAATCCTCCCAGGTTTCTTCAGGGATTTGAACATCCTCCGCTTGTTTCGGGAATTGATATTCGCTCAATCTGTGCCCAAAGGGAGATTGATCTTCTTCTGGGAATTGCGTTTCCACCACCCACAAATATTCCTGTCCGTCACGCTGAACAATGCTCAGGACTGGCACCACCTGGCCTTCCAGCATATAGCGAGTTTCGAATTTATATTCAAATCCCAGTGCTTCTAAGAGCTTTACATGAATTCCATGCGGCGCATCATAGCGAACTTTCGCCAATCTGGTTTGCATTGCCTTGCGTTTGGCAGCGAAGAATTCAGTCGCCAATCGGTCAACGCGTTTATCTGGGGTGTCATCGTCTTCCTGTTTCCAAGAAGCAAACAACCCTTTTAGATCATTCTCTAATAATGAATCCAGATAATGGTGACTATAAAATTCGCCGACGTTGTGGATGCCTGTAAGATCAATTGACATAACTACTTCCCTGTGAATACCATTGCTAAACGTACATACGGTGCATTAACCACGCTGTATGTGTCGTTCAGCCATTTTTCTCGTTGCTCATAAAGTGCGTCAATCTCTTTTTGCGCTTGCTTCAGTTTGACTGTCTGCGCCCCACGCGAACTGTCTAGCCGAGATCTGTTTTTTCCCAGAGATAATTCTTTCCAACTCTTAAGTTTCCTCAAATCATCTCTTAATCTGTCGCCTTCTGTTTGGCCGCGTTCTTTTCGGCGGTTCTTCAAATAATCGATCGCTAACTCAATAGAATTTTTTAAATTTTCAGTCGCAAGCTTTATGTTGACCGATTCCACACCAGAATTCGGTATACGAGATTCTAGCCCTGTAGCTTGCAAAATTTCTTCAAACTTTATGTGAGTAAATTCACCTTCAGAGTTCAGCTTAATTCCAAACCAATCCGTTATCACAGGCTGGCTGCGCTGGTTGGACAATACGCCCTGGAAGAGGTAAATCAGTTCATCTTCAGGCAATTTTGAGGAAATGATCACAGGCGCTTCGTGGCGGCCAAACCGCACTAAGAGTTTGTCCATTAGCCAATCCATCACTGGATGTAATTCCCAAAATAACTGCCACTGTGGCCATTCTTTTTCTTCTTTTCTGGCCTCATCAATCGCTGTCATTACCCGCTTCGTATCAGTTGTGAGTTTGAAAATCCAATCTCCAGGGATTGCCTCTCGTGGGATGAACTCACATCTTCTTTGCAGATCCTCAGGAGCGAGGAACGAAAACTCTGGGCGTGTGGGATGATATTCGGGCATTTGGAATACTGCATCACCATCGGCTAATTCTTCCAGTGCGATTTTGGCAAACTGGAGATCATTTCCATATAGATGTGGTGTTTTCCCACGACAATCCTCACCCGATTGGACAGATGTAGCGTCTGTCAACATGGCCAACCAATCTACTTCCTCTGGCTCATCTGGGATT
>CAZLNX010000520.1:0-3772 GCA_964560795.1 uncultured Anaerolineales bacterium
CATCGGCGAACTGCTTGATCAGGTACTCGTAGGCGTTACCGAGTTCATCTTCGGGCACGTTCTCCAGCGAGAGCGTATGCCTGGAAAAATGCTCCTGAAGATTCTTAAGGGTGTGGTCGGGCAGGCGCTCCTTGTTGGTCCAAGGGGCATCTCCGAAGATGCCATCCAGCCGGTCAGGATTGGCGGCTTCGATTCCCCGCAGCGCATTACGGATGGCCTGGCCGACATCCTTGGGGGTTTCGCGCACTTCCTGCCAGTGGGCACCCGCTGGGATGATGAAGCGTTCATCGGCCATAGCGCGGGCGTAGTCGTTGTCTTCGGTGTCCGCAAAAGCTTCAGCGTATTCTTCATCCCAGACGTCGCAGATGCGTTTGTAGAACAGCAGCGGGAAGATATACTGCTTGTAATCGCCGGCGTCCACCAGTCCGCGCAGGATGTTGGCCGCGCCCCAGAGATAGGATTCAAGTTCGGATTGGGAGAGTCTGTCCGTCATTCAGAAAGTACCTCGGCAATAGCTTTGGATACAATTGGTTCAATCGCATTGTAGAAAGCGATCATATTGTCCACGGCCCAATCTTGAAGTGTGGACAAAGTCTCAGCATCATCTGTGATGGATCCAGGATGATAGAGTGCGATGCGGGAAGCACGTTTATCATTGATGCGCTCCCAAGTAATCTTTCCTACTTTATCTTCTAATTCTTCTTGATGAACACGTATTAGATCAAATATTTTCTTTGTGGTGGTCTGTTCACCTGTATCGATATACAACTCATCACGGAATCGGTTACCCCGAGAAAAGCTAAAACTGAAATTTGCTTTACTCTTAATTAGCTGGATTGTTATCCAGCTATGACCATCAGGTGATATATCGCGAAAATTAATGTCTGCTTTATCGCGCAATTTCGCCACTAATCCGTTAAAAAAGTCGATATAAGCTTTTTCTCTTTCTTTCATTCTTACAAACGTAACGTGTTGTTCAGACATATTTAAGTAAGATCTGCGCCAACCAACATCTAACCAAAGTTTCGAATGGTTATGCGTGACCGAATCATTAGCCCACCAAGCTCTATGTTTATAGGCTGAATTTGGCAAATCTGCTCCAATTATTTCTTCGACCTGCTCAAACGAGAGCTTAACTGTATCTCTAGACCCTGATTTGCCATTTAACCAATCTGCTAATGGAGTATAACGACTATCTCGTGGTTGAGTTTCTTCGGCAGTCGGAATAATCCGAGACGAATCGATACCATTATCAACAACTTTTTCTTGAATAACATCTACGGATGAATCCTGTAGTTCTTCAGGCGTATCTATTGGACTATCTAAAGGAATTCTGTCTAGGAGTTTCTTGCACCGTACTAATTGATCTCTTTGTGTTGGTGAAATTTCTTTCAGATGTGCTAAATCATTACGAGTATTTCGTACATCATTAAGTAATCTTCGGATTCGATCAGGAGAATGTTTAAACAGCTTCACAAATTCTGATTGTTGGTTTTTATGGAGCAAAAGCGTAATGTAATCGTATAGGGTTAAATCCGAGAAAGACTTCACTTCATCAATTTTTTCGAAATTGTTTTCAAAACTTTGAGACATTGCTTCATGATTCAATTCATCAGTCCCAACAACATTCATGTAACCACGCAAGGCCTTTGAAAAATCTTTTTTAGAAACTATATTTGTGTTTGTAACCTTTTCAATGGCTTTTCGCAGTTTTTCATTATCAGGTTGGTCTTCTTGTTGTTGGAACATAAACATCAGAATATCTTTAACCGTTGTTTCAATATCTTGAACATTTAACAAATCCTCTGATCTTGCCCTGAAATACTCTGTTGAATCATATGTTGTGACTATTCCAATGAGTTTTTCATGTGCATCATTAATCAGAATTGCGTTAGAGTCTCTGAGCCTGTCCAACATATCAGATAACTCATCATCACTCCGAAATATCTGTGATTTGTTTAGCTCCTCATATACATCTGCTACACGTAATTCATCTAAAGGTGTCTCAAGATATAAAAGTGTACGAGTGATACTCTGATATGTAACAATGCCAATGGGGCTAAATTGCTCATCAATAACTGGAAGTTGGCTGAATTCATTCTCAAGCATTAAGTTGAAAGCATCAGAAAATGGGTCAGTTAGTTTGACAGTTACGGGTTCATTTTTACTAATCAGTTGCGTCATTAACTTCGTTCCTCCAACCAATTTCCTTCTTCCATAACAGTTCGAAGATGATCTTCTGCTGCTTTCACTCGGGATAATGCATTCTTGAATTCGGCGATGGCTTCATCTAACGGAGGAATATCTTCCCCAATTGGGGGAAGCACATACCTGGAAATATTGAGAGTCCAGTCTTCCTCTTGGATTTCATCCAGCCCAACGACGCGAGCCCGTTCTTTGACATCTGCAAAGTTCTGCACCCATCCCAAGATGTCGGCAGCGTGTTCGAGTTCCAGGAAGTTTTGTGCCCGGCCCTTACGGTACAACTCGGAAGCATCCACGATCAGCACTTTCTTCTCCCGTTCAATTGCTTTGCGTCTTCGAAGGATGATGATACAAGCAGCCAGACCAGTGCCGTAGAATAAATTGGGAGCCAGGCCAATCACGGTATCGATAAAATCGTGCTCCAGGAGATGTTTACGGATCCGGCCTTCGACACCACCCCGGAATAAAGCCCCCTGCGGCAGAACTACGGCCATGCGTCCGCTACCAAAGGCCATAGATACCACCATGTGCTGCACCCAGGCAAAATCGCCACTGCTGTCGGTGGGCAGACCGGCAAAAGCCCGTCCCCAAGGATCGCTCTCCCAAATCTCACGCCCCCACTGCTTGAGCGAAAAAGGCGGATTGGCGATCACGCAGTCAAAAGTTGCCAGTGCGCCGGTGGATGGATCGGTGAATATCGGGCTGCGCAATGTATCATCTCGTTCGATTGCAAAGTCTTCAATGCCGTGCAAGAGCAAGTTCATACGAGCTACAGAAGCGGTGGTCAGGTTTCGTTCCTGGCCAAATAGTTTTCCAAAGAAAGTGCGGGGATCGCCACCCTGGTCATTGACGTGTTGAACAGCGCCCAACAACATCCCGCCGGTACCGCAAGCCGGATCGTAGATCGTTTCTCCTTCGTTCGGGGCAAGGATATCGACCATTAAACGCACAACACTACGGGGTGTGTAAAACTCGCCGGCTTTTTTGTTGGTGGCATCGGCGAATTGTTTGATCAGGTACTCATAGGCATCGCCGATGATGTCGCTCTGCACCTGCCTATTTCCCAGCTTCAGTGCAGAGAAATGTTCGATCAGGTCTTTGAGCAATGAATCTGGTAGGCGTTCTTTGTTGGTCCATTGGGCATCACCAAAAACCCCATAAAGATGCTGCTGATTGGCTGTTTCGATTCCTCGCAAGGCGTTCTGCAGTGCGGTGCCCACATTGACGGGGGTCTCACGCACAGCCCGCCAATGATTGCCTTCCGGGATTTGGAAACGGTGCTCGTCGGCGAAGTCTTCACCATAGGTATCGACCATCTCCTGGTATTCTTCATCCCAAACATCACAAATGCGCTTGAAAAACAACAATGGCAAGATATAGCTCTTCCAGTCAGTACGGTCTACTGGGCTGCCGCGTAAGATGTTAGCTGCTTGCCAGAGATGGGTTTCGAGAGTGGATATGTCAAGGGTGGTGGTCAAGGTTGGTTTTCCCTTATTTAGTTTCCCCTTGCGTCTGGTGAAACCCTTCGAAGCGTCCCCACAACGCTGAGGTCATCCCTCGCAGGCGG
>CAZLNX010000521.1:0-3772 GCA_964560795.1 uncultured Anaerolineales bacterium
TAAATCGGTGGCTGTGGTATCGGCCACCTACAAAATCCTTTATACCAGGAGTTACTATGTTCTTACCCCATACCGACGCGGATCGAGAGGCCATGCTGCGCACCATTGGCGTGGATTCACTCGAAGATCTCTTCTGTGATCTGCCCGATGTCAACTTATTTCCAAAGATTAACCTTCCCCCTGGAATCACAGAAATTGAAGCGCTCGATGAAATACGGCATATCGCGGATGCCAATGAGACGACAGGAGAGCTGATCTCATTCTTGGGCGCTGGTGCCTACAATCATTACTCACCTGCAGTAGTTGATTCTATCTTGCGCAGGGGCGAATTCTACACTGCCTACACGCCTTACCAACCGGAAATCTCCCAGGGTACTTTGCAGGCTATTTTCGAATACCAGAGCATGATCGTCGCGCTAACCGGCATGGATGTCTCTAATGCCTCGCATTACGATGGCGCTACAGCTGTGGCAGAGGCCGTCAACATGGCCTACCATAATTTCCGTGGCAAGCGCAAAAAAGTCGTTCTTTCCCCGGGACTGCATCCCCACTATCGGGAAACAGTACACACCTACGTGGTAGATTCGGACATCCAGCTTGAAGGCGAGGATACCCCCCTCGACGCCGGTCTGGAAGCGCTGATCCCACTCATCGATGAGAATACATGCCTGGTCTCCGTCCAGTATCCAGACTTCTTCGGTCGCGTATTTGACTTCACCAAGCTGATCGAAGCCGCTCATGAAGCCAAGGCACTGGTCGCAGTTCACGTCAACCCCATGGCCTTGGGCTTGCTCACCCCCCCAGGCGAATTCGGTGCTGACATCGTCACCGGTGAAGGCCAAACCCTGGGCATCCCCATGTCCTTCGGTGGACCATACCTGGGCATATTCGCCACACGCGATAAATACGTGCGAAAGATGGCTGGACGCATTGTTGGCGAGACGAAAGATACCCGTGGTCAGCGGGGCTTTGTTCTCACGTTGAGTACCCGCGAGCAGCATATCCGCCGCGAGCGGGCCACATCCAATATCTGCACAAACCAGGGATTATTGGCTTTAGCTGCGGCAGTCTACTTGAGCCTTCTAGGAAAGAGTGGCCTGCGCCAGGTAGCTGAACTCAACTACCATAAAGCCCATTACGCAGCCCAGCAAATTTCTTCCGTCAAAGGTTTTGAGCTGGCTTATTCTGAGCCTTTCTTCAATGAATTTACAGTGCGCTGCCCCAAACCAGTGGCCGAACTCAATGAAGAATTGCTGCACTACAATGTACTCGGTGGCTACGATCTCGGCGCATCCTACCCGGGTCATGAAGATCACATGCTCATCGCTGTGACGGAAATGCTCTCCAAGGAAGAAATTGATCACTTAGCAAACGCCCTCCAGGAGGTCACAAATGCCTGACCTTTCGACTTCGCTCAAGACAGAGCCTACCGTTTTCGATATCTCATCCCCCGGACGGCAGGGACATTTTTTCCCTGAGTCTGATGTGCCAAAAACTGACCTTCCCAAGGAATTTGTTCGTGAGGATCTTCCTCTCCCGGAGATTGCCGAGGTCGATGTAGTGCGGCATTACACGCGGCTCTCGCAGTTGAATCATGGTGTGGATACCGGGTTCTACCCCCTGGGGTCTTGCACCATGAAATACAATCCCAAGATCAACGAAGTGACCGCCCGACTGGCTGGTTTCAGCAACATCCACCCCTTACAGCCAACCGAGACCGTTCAAGGTGCCATTGGATTGATGTACGAACTCCAAGAGTGGCTCAAGGAGATCAGCGGCTTTGCAGGGATCAGCTTGCAGCCAGCGGCCGGCGCCCACGGTGAGTTGACTGGCGTGTTGATCATGCGGGCTTATCACAAAGCCCGTGGCGATGAGAAACGCGTCAAAATGCTCATCCCCGATTCAGCACACGGCACCAACCCCGCCTCATCGGCTATGAGCGGCTTGAAGATCGTCGAGATTCCCTCCGATGCGCGCGGCAATATCGATATGGACGCCCTGTGCGCTGAATGCGATGACACCCTGGCCGGGATCATGGTCACCAATCCCAACACCTTGGGCTTATTCGATGAGAACTTCAAAGAAGTCTGCGAGTGCGTGCACGATGCCGGCGGCCTGATCTACGGCGACGGTGCCAACTTCAATGCCATCATGGGCATCTCCCGCCCCGCGGATATCGGCGTGGACGTGCTGCACTTCAACTTGCACAAAACCTTCTCCACCCCCCACGGTGGTGGTGGCCCGGGATCTGGCCCCGTAGGCGTGACCGAAGAGCTGGCACCCTTCTTGCCTGGTCCTATTGCTGCAGTCATTGACGAAGGCAGCGCTGAAGAACCGCCGTTGTTTGGCCTGGTCAACCCCGAAAAGAGCATCGGACGTGTGAAAGCCTTCCATGGTCACTTTGGCATCCTGGTGCGTGCGTACACCTATATGATGATGCTGGGCGGCAATGGCCTTAAAGCGGCTTCGGAGTACGCCGTGCTTAACGCCAACTATTTGCAGGCTCGCTTACGCGATACCTACAAGATCCCCCACGACCGCATCTGTATGCATGAGTTTGTCGCTGAAGGCCATTGGGACGATGCCCCCGATATCCACGCTTTGGACATTTCCAAGCGCCTGATGGATTTCGGCATCCATCCCCCGACCAACTACTTCCCCCTGATCGTACCCGAGGCGCTGATGATCGAGCCCACCGAGACAGAGAGTAAAGAAACGCTGGATGTCTTCGCCGATACCATGATCCAGATCGCCGAGGAAGCCCGCACCAATCCAGAGCTCTTGCAAACTGCCCCCCACAACACGCCCTTTGGCCGCTTAGACGAAGTCAAAGCGGCGCGTGAGTTGGTGCTTTGCTGTTGGTTCCCTGAAGACAAAGAAGGGTCCTGAGTTGCGGATAAAAAAGAGTTTGATATTCCTGAGCGGAGCAGAGCGCAGTCGAAGGGAGTGAAGGACGTTTCGACTACGGCTGCCCACAGGGCCGCATAGCGCCGCCTCCGCTCAACGATAAATGGCGCTAATCGCAACTCAGGTTAATTATCAACAGAAATCTAACACTTTGTCATACTGAGGAGCGCAGGAAGCGAAGCGGCTGAAGCGACGAAGTATCTGGTGCAATGAAAACCCTGGATATTTCAAAATAGCAAGATGCTTCGCTGCGCTCAGCATGACAGGTTTTGTTCAATCTATTCTTGACTATAAAAAGTTAAAACAAAAAAGGTGCATTTTATGACGCACCTTTTTTGTTTTAACTTTCCCTACTGAAGCTTATTCTATATCGATAAGAACAGCTCGCACCCTTCGACAGGCTCAGGATGAAAGCTTCTATTCTATGTTTATAAGAACAGCTTTCACCGCCAGGCGCCAATCGTACTCCCCACTGGCTTCATCGAAACCCTGGCAAGTAATTAGGGTAAGCATGTCATACTCCGAGTGTGGCAGGGCACGCAGGTCGTCGGGTCGGAACTCGGTGATGGCGCGCACTTCGTAGATATATCGCTGCCCCCAGGCGTGGATGATGATCTCATCGCCGTGCTGCAGGGTGTGTAGATCCACAAAGGGGCCGGCCTGATTATCCGCATCCCAGACGTGGGCGGTGATGGCAGTGTTGCCCGCCCAGGTGGGGTAAGCCGTGCCTTCGAGATAGCCCGCGGCTTCGCCGAGCCAACTGACATCCCAACCGTCAGTGGTGAGAGGTACGCCCATAATGGGCATTTCCACATCGAGAGTGGGAATCTCCAGTGCGAATGTGGAGTGCACTTAGCGGTAAGTG
>CAZLNX010000522.1:0-3740 GCA_964560795.1 uncultured Anaerolineales bacterium
GCTTCTGCTGGATCAACATCACCAAAATATGGCAAGCTTGAAACATCATCATTTACGCTGAATATGGCAAACTTTACTCTCTTATTAACCATTACTTCATGAACATCTGGTCTCGGAGCTAACATGTTTAGTACGGTATACCAGGCTTGCTGTAAAGCAACATCAGATACCTCATCAGAGCTAACAATTGCGATACCATCTGCATCACAATACTTTGTGAAGAAAGCAGCTAATCCTAGATGATCTGGCGCATCGGAAATAACACACCCATCTCTCCCTTCCACAACGCTGGGCATTTGAGTTAATGTAGGTTCAAGAGTCGGCCCCAAAGCAGCTGCGTTAGGGATAAGAATGATCTCATTTGGCTGCCTGCTCTTGATGATGATATTTTTGACAATCTCATTGCTGGCTTCATCGCGCACACGCCATGCGTGGCCAACAAAGGTTGGCTGTTCATAGGACTGCCCCGGCATCAATCTTTTTGTGAGTTCTTCAACCCCCTCGAAATTCATCCAGGAAATGGTGATATTTCGATCTGAACCGTTCGACAAGGTCAGAATCGCTGACATACCCCCATCCTCAGAAACCAAAGGTGTTGGCGTAGGCTCTGGTGTATCTGTGGCCGTGGGCTCAGGGGTTGCCGTGGGTTCTGGCGTAGCCGTTTCCGTGGCAGTGGCTGTCGGTGGTTCAGTAGGAACAGCCGTGGGTTCCGGTGTCGCAGCTGGGGCGCAGGCTCCCAAAAAAATGGCAATTACAATGAATATAACTACGAGCAGTGTTCGGTGCATGGTGATCCTCCAATGTTATTCCTGCGAATAATTTTCGATAGTATATTTTATCACGAAGAGACGCCCTGCCCGGGCGTCTCTGCATTTTTACAATGATTTTTGCAACTTACGGCCAAGCCCTGAAGCTATCTAGTAGATCGTTGATTTCGTTATTAATCTGCCAATCCAGTCCTTCATCGTTGGCAAAATCGTCAGAGCGGTTGTTGAACAGGAGCACAAAATCAACCCCATCCTGACGCTGATTTACGAAGCTCATTGTACCGTCCAGCGAACCGTTGAACAAACCCCAGCAGCTGCGTTCACTGGCGCGCGGTCCGCCGTTGTAAATGCAGTAATCATACAAGAACAAAGCCAGTGATCGAGCTGATGAAATCAATCCTCCGGGAGCGTCGCCCGCTTCAAGATTCCAAGCCCCAGCACTCCAGCAGGCACGGCGATTCGGTTCGAAGGCACTATTTGTGGTACCTCCACACGGATATTCAACCTCATTAGGTAACCAGTCCTCGGGAAGAGATTTGCCTACCTGAACATCCTCAACACCCATGGGATCAAAGATGATCGATTGTACCGCCTCGATATAACTCATCCCGGTTACGGCTTCGATAATCCTACCCAACATGATGTAGCCAATATTGTTATACGCATAGTTTGATCCGGGATCGTACTCCAGAGGCACTCCTAACTGAAAACGAATAATATCCTCCGATGTGGGCGGATAATTCCCGAGTTCATCAATCACCCTTTGAAGTTCAGCGCCTATCCATGGATCGAACTCATGGGTACTTATCCAACCACTTTCATGATCCATGAGCTGTTTGACAGTGATATCGACAATCCTGGGATCACCCCTGCCCCCGGCAGGCTCATAAGTCAGAATACAATTTTCAGGCGAGCCTTCCATGCAAAACGCCCGGTCCGAGAGGCGCAAATCCCCTTGCTGAATCAATCTCCGCAGCGTAGCCAAAGTGATCGGTTTTGTCACGCTGGCAATCCTAAACAGGTTGTCCGGCTGAACCGGGTAAATCTTTCCCTGATCGATGTATCCAAAGGAACGCTCGTATACAATTTCACCGCGACGGGCGATCACAAACACACCCGCATTGATATCTAGCTCAGCCATGTGAAACACAATCGCTTCATCAAAAATCTCAAATCCCGCGATGGCTTCACCTCCCAGCGGGATGGCATACGAATCGAAATCAATTGCATAAGCATACGTTGGTGTAATTGTTGGTGTTAGGGTAATTGTGGGCGTCAGTGTAGGGCCCAATTCATCGGCATTACGGATGCTGATAAATGAATTTTGTTCCCTGCTTTTTACCAGGATATCTTCGATGAACGTTCCTGTTGCCTCATCACGCACCCTCCACATGTGATCAAGGAAGGTTGAAATTTCATATGAATCCCCCGCAGGAATCGAAACTATAAATTCTTCCTGCCCTTCATAATTCATCCAATAGATAACCAAACTACGATCAGATGAATTCATCAGCATCATATTAGCCGACTGTCCCCCATCGATTGACAGCGCAGGTGTCGAGGTGAATGTGGCCGTGGGCTCAGGGGTGGCTGTGGGTTCGGGAGTAGCAGTGTCCGTGGCAGTGGCCGTCGGTGGTTCAGTAGGGACAGCCGTGGGTTCCGGCGTTGCGACCGGAGCGCAGGCTCCCAACAATAGGGCTAAACCGAGTAGTACGATGACAAGTAGTTTGCGATACATGATGCTCCTCCAATGTTATGTTTGCCTTTGATATCCGATAATATATTTTAGCGCAAAAAGACGCTCCGGTGGAGCGACGAAGGGCAGCTCTAATCATAAGACCCCTGGGATTATCCAAATCCCAGGGGTCTTTGCGGTTTGTAGAGACGTTCCGGCGGAGCGTCTCTACTTACAGTATTACGGGCACGTCGTATCCCATTCAAACCCACGGAACATTTCAAAGATAAATTCGTACAAACCAGGATCGTGCTCTTTTAGTTCAGCCCGATTATTGACATATTCGTTAGTGCGAGGTACGGGATTACCATTGAAATAATTCATCAACCCATCCGCCCAGTACTCATAATGATCGGTAGAAGCATAATGGTTTGGCCATTTCCCTTCTTCCATTGCGGCGTTGTAAAGATCTTCCAATCGACTATCGAATTCCGGCTCCACATCCCAAAATCCATGCATATGCATCGCATGGCCAAATTCATGTACACTTACATCATGACCTTCATTATATTGCCATCCGGCCCAACATAAAAGATTTCCTTCCTGATTAGTCGCTATAGGATAATTGAAGCTGCTACTAGCGACAGCGAAAGCTTCTGTTGGATCTACATCCTGGAAATATGGCACGTCGGAAATGTCGTCATTAACACTAAAAATCACGAATTTTACTCCATTATTTACCATTTCTTCGCGAACATCAGGTCGAGGTGCTAACATATTCATTACGATATGCCAGGCCTGCTGTAAGGCCTGATCCCGTACCGTTTCAGAACTGACAATCGCAATACCATCTGCATCACAATACCTTGCAAAGAAAGTAGATAATCCTAAGTGATCTGGCACATCGGTAATAACACACCCATCACCACCTTCAACAATGCTGGGTGTTTGCGTTAACGTAGGTTCGAGTGTGGGTCCCAAAGCAGCCGCGTTGGGGATAAGAATGATCTCATTTGGCTGCCTGCTCTTGATGATGATATTTTTAACGATCTCAGTACTGGCTTCATCGCGCACCCGCCAGGCATGCCCAACAAAAGTCGGCTGTTCATAAGACTGCCCTGGCATTAATCTTTTTATGTGTTCTTCAACCCCCTCGAAATTCATCCAGGAAATCGTGATACTTCGATCTGAACCATTGGATATTGTTAAGATTGCCGACATACCACCATCTTCAGAAACCAAGGGTGTTGGCGTAGGCTCTGGTGTATCTGTGGCCGTGGGCTCAGGGGTTGCCGTGG
>CAZLNX010000523.1:0-3737 GCA_964560795.1 uncultured Anaerolineales bacterium
GAGGTCGCCCCCGGTGTGGCCTTCGAGATCGCACGGCTGGCTCCAGAAGTGCAGCACAAATTGGCTCAAGAAGAAAAAATCACCCGCCTGTTGGTGCGCGAATACCGCCAGGTCGAACGAGAGAAAGCGGTACTCAGCGTAGACGGTCTGGAAGACCTCTTCGCTGAACAGGAAACAGCCACCATCGAAGAAGTTTTTGGTTGCCTTTCCGAGGACACATTGTACGCAATCCTGGCGGAAATGCCCGAAGACAACCGCTTCATCATCTGGCGGGGCAAGGTGCGCCAGGCGCTGCAAATGCGGACGGCGGGAGGCGTGGCAGTTCAGCTTTCACAGCCGGTCGAAGTTGTTTCCATATGAGAGCATGGGAGCTAGGGGGCCAGGGAGCATGGGAGCTAGGGATGATTCACCCATGCACCCCTGCTCCCCTGCACCCATGCACAGAAAAGGAGCTAGCCATGATCACATTCAGCATCAAAGACCTCAACGGCGTGGCGGATTGTGTCTGCAATGCCGGACACCAGCTTGTCTTCGCCCGTTTCGCTCTCCACAACCAGGAGGAGTTGCGCGGCCTGCGTCATGCCTTCCAAAAGGAAAAATGGCTCACAATTGGGGAAGAGCACTACCAGCTCAATAAAGAAACCCAGTTGTGGCCTCATCACCAGATCGTCAAAAGCAAAGGCATTGGTTTATGGACGTTGACGGCCTATCTGTCCCATACAGGGGACAAGCTGTTCTTTGTCCATGATAGGGCAAAACCTATCGCCGGACAGTTCACGGCCTTTCTGTACCAGCATACGCCCTATCCTGTGCCTCCGATGCAGGATGAAGCGGTAGCGGATGCTTTGCGCGTTCACGGCGACAGAATGCCTGTAGAAGGGCAATGCCCTGAGCCAGTCGAAGGGGGTGACAGGATCGCTGTTTACCAATTTTCAGAAGAGAAGATTATCGAAGTCTTGGAGGCATTAGTATGAGACCTGAACATTATCTCAATTACGGCTACACCCCCACCTGCCAGGCTGCGCTCGAACGCCTGGCAGGTTTGTGTTTGCCGCAGGCAGACAACAAGCAAAGCGTAATCCGCTTGTTCGATCCCTGCGCCGGCGATGGGACCGCCCTGGCAAATCTGGCTGAGTCCCTAACTGACCAGGGCGCCAGTGTGGAAACCTACGGCGTGGAGATCGAAGCAGGCCGCGCGACCGGGGCAGGGGAGCGCCTGGACTGCGTCATCCAGGGAGACTTCCGGCGCACATCGGTTTCGCATCGCAGTATGTCGCTTGCCTTGCTCAATCCGCCCTATAGCAACTCCGGTGGTGAACAGAGTCTGGAAAAGACCATCATCCGGCGCACGCTGCCCTACCTGATGGAAGGCGGCGTGATCGTTCTGGTGATCCCCGAGCGGTTACTTGCCTGGGCAGAAAGCAAACTCAAGTTCAATTGGTTGGCCCTTTTTCCATCTGAAGACCCCAACAGCCCAAACCAGGTTGTGCTGGTAGGGCAAACAGCCGAAGAGCACCATCCGCTCCCGGAAGCCGGTGCCACAAACCCGGTCCGTTTGCCCCCGGCTAAGATCAGTACCAAGAACATGATCTTCCGGGTGAGTTGGCTTGACCAGGAAGAACGCGCTGAAGCGCTGGAAGATATTTCCTTGCCGCTGCTTTATCAAGACGCAACGGTGAAGCATCAAAAAGTGATCCACCCGTTGCGTCCTGGACACAGGGCAGCTTATCTGGCCGGTTATGCAGCTACTTTGCCACTTCCCCAGGGCCACCTGCGGGTGGCTGTACGGGAGAACGAAAGCCGCAAATCGCTGGGGGAAAACCGTACCTGCATTGTGCGCGGCCCGAAGATGACATCCTACTTGCTCTCTAGAGAACAGGGATTGGTGGAACTGCCCTTCGAAGATTTGCCCGCTTACGCCGAGGAGATTGACCAAGCGATCTCCCTGGAAACCTATGTGGATGAAGATGAGCGCGGCTGGCCGGTGACGAAAGACTGGGAAGATGTAATATTAGACCGTATCAATGCCTGCTTACCTGTGCTAAATGGACGACGCGGTTTGTTGCCCCCGCAGGCTGTTCGAGCTGTAGGTATGGCCCGGGCCCTGCTGGACAGCGAAAAGTGTGTCTTCGGCGTGAAAGAGATGGGTTTTGGAAAAACGCCCATCGCCCTAACCATCCGCGAGCTGGTTAGAGCGCAAAAGCCCATCGGGTTGACAGTGGTGCTTTGCCCTCCTCACTTACTAAAGAAGTGGAAGCGGGAAGCCAAACAACTTATCCCGAACGCTACCGTTGTCTATCCCCAAGGCAACGGTACAGAACGATTGGTCCAGGTACAGCGCATGATCACTGGCCTGGAAGCCGGTCAAGAAAGCGGTAATGCTATCCTGATCCTGTCGAGGGAAATGGTCAAGCTGGGACCTCATCACAAAGCCCAGCTTGAGCGAAAATACTTCCCCAGGAAGAACCTGCGCTTGTGGACCTGCCCGCATTGCGGTGCGCCGGCGACCACAACCAACGAGGACGGTTGGGGTGTCGAAGAGATCCTACGCTACGCGGATATATACCCTGCGCCATCGAAAGTAGCCAATCCGGACGCCGAACCGCCTCGCAGGTTGCGCAATAAAGGCTGCCCAGTCTGCCAGCATGGGTATGCCGGCGCTGAACGCTCGCCGCGCCGTTGGCCGTTGGCCGATGTGATCTATCGTGCTGTGAAGCGAGGGCAGATCAAGAATTTGTTCCTCGTCGGAGATGAAATTCATGAGTACCGGAATTCAAGTTTGCAGGGGATGGCCTTCAGCCGTCTCTACCGGGTAGCCACTCATGCAGTTTTGTTAACCGGGACTCTGTTTGGCGGCAAATCTAGCGATTTATATCGCCTGCTGCGCTGGACTTCTCCAGAACTGCGCCAGGCTGGGTACGGAGAGCGCCAGTTCGTCAGCCGGTTTGGGTATATGGAAGCAATTGAGACGCGCGATGAAACACGTGCCTACGGGCGCACGAAAGTCAAGCGTACTTCCTTCAAAGAGCGACCGGGGATTTCCCCCACCATCTATCGCTACCTGCTGCCGCGCACAGCCTTTGGCGCCCTCGAAGACGTGGCTGAAGCGTTGCCCCCCTATGAAGAACAACGTATTACTGTTCCGGCTCCTAATATCCCTGTGGAGGGGGTGTTTAGCCGCAACCGGGGCGGGCAGTTGTATCACGAAAAAGGCATGGGGGCTTTCATGGTCTGGATGCAGGCAGCCTTGGGTTACTATAACATCGCGGCTGTAGAACCCCCGGGGGAAAACGGCGACCGCAGTCATTTGTATAGTTTCACCAGCTACGATGAAGATGGCGAAGCTGTCAAAGATACTCTGGTGCTTGATCTCCCGTATGTGGACACACACCAACCGCTGCCCAAAGAGGCCAAACTTGTCGAGATCGCCCAGTCGGAAAGGGCCAGGAATCGCAAAATTGTGCTCTTGATCGAGCAGACTACCACCCGGCCGCTGCCCCAACGTTTGGTACCACTCTTGAAACAACATGGCATCAGGGCTACGTATTTGGATACCAGCCGCGTCCAGGCCAGCAACCGCGAAGAATGGATCGAGAGGCAAGCCCACCAGATGGACGTGCTCATCACCCATCCCAAAGCGGTGGAGACGGGATTAGATCTTCTGAGTTTTCAGACTGTAGTAGTCTACGAGGCGATCTATAAGGTGATCAGTTTGGCCCAGGCCATCGCCCGTGTCT
>CAZLNX010000524.1:0-3732 GCA_964560795.1 uncultured Anaerolineales bacterium
GATTCTTCCAGACCATTTCAAAAATGGGATCTTATTTTTGCACACCTCCCAAGCAAGGCATCTTTACTAGAAAAACCCAGAATTTCAATCAGTGCCGGGTTGGCTTCTACTATTTCTCCCTCTGGCGTAGTACGGTAGACACCGATAGGCACATGATTAAACAGATCCTGGTAGCGTTTTTCACTACGTTCCCTTTCGCTTTCCACTAGTCTATGGTTGGTTGTCTCAAATTTCAGCCGTCGATATAAGTCGCTCATTTGCCCGACAACAGCACCCATCAAGGTCGTTATCAGGTATCCTGGCCAGTAGCCACGCGAAAATATTGCATCCCAACCAGGGTAACCAACCATGTTAAAAAGTAACGTGACAACAGGGATAGATAACAAACCCGCCAGTAACCCGCCCCACAATCCCAAAATCCAACTTGCAAGGAGCACCGGCAGGGCGACAAATGCTCCCGCTATTGGCCCCAAAAGCCAGTGAAGTGGTCGAAATAGCAAAGCAAAGGTTCCAAATGCACCCAGGATCAGGGCGATCTGCCTCCAACTGGATGATATTAATGTAGTACTTTTTTTTCTTTGAAATAAGAATTTCACCGACATTACCCCTTCATTCAGTTTCGAAGAACTTCGTCCAGGCTGGTATTTAATTAATATAACGTAATTATTCAGCTACGAAGAATTGGGCCTTGAAAAGGTGTGCGTGGGTCATATAACCCACGCACACTTTTTCTGGAAAACCTAACTATTGAAGGTTTGATAATTTTCATATTAACTATTTGATCCCTAGTTGGGGACAAATAGTTATTTCAACTCAGAAGATCATCAATCAACTCTATTAGTGCGGGAGTCAACTCATCAGCACGCTCATTCCGGATTTTTCGGAAAACCTTTGGTGAACTTCGGTTGCCATCTTGCTGGCAAATCTCGCGTACCAGATCAAAGAGTAGCGCGATGTCATTTTTCGAGATTTGAAGAATCAGGCTAGTTCCCTGCTGAATCTGGTCAAGTTCACATCTAAGTTTTGCGTTCTCTGGTTGGCGACGTTCATCGCCTTCATATGATGACATGTTTTTACTTATCATCTACTATTACATCTCAAGCTGTCTAGTTTCAAGAAAACCAAAAAATACGTCAACAACCTGGGGATCAAATTGCTTCCCGGCTTGCTCTTGGATGTACTCAATTACCTTCTCCTGCGGCCAGGCTTCTCGATAGGGTCGATCCGAACTAAGCGCATCCCATACGTCAACCACGGCAAATATGCGCGCTGCCAAAGGTATCTGCTCAGCTTTCAATCCTTGAGGATATCCTGTACCATCCCACTTCTCATGATGGCTATAGGGGATTTCTAATGCTGGGCGAAGATAATCAATCTCGGAAAGAAAACGCTGAGCGTAGATAGGATGCTTGTGCATGATCGCCCACTCATCATCAGTCAATTTCCCTGGTTTCAGCAGAATGCTGTCAGGAATACTCATCTTACCAATATCATGCAGCAGGGCACCCCGCTTCACGTGGATCAACTTTTCACCGTTTATATTCATCGACTGTGCCATTTTCATGGTTAACTCCGTGACACGCCGCGTGTGATCTTCAGTTTCCTTATCGCGCATATCTAAGGCCTGCACCCATCCTTCGAGTGTGGCATCATACGCTCGAATCAACTCGATATTGGAGCGCTGTAGACCATCGAACATCGTAGCGTTATCGATAGCAATAGCTGCCTGTCCAGCCAATATTTCCAAAAACTCCAACCAATCCGACCCCGGATTAAGTTGTGTTCTGTGGAAGATCTCCAATACACCCTTGATTCCACCTTTAGCAAGTAATGGAACACCATAGTAGGTTATGAAGTGCTCATTGGGAAGCAGAGGCGCTTTTTTCAACCCATCTTCCACTTCTTGGACATTTGCAACATGGATCGTACGCCGTTCCATAGCCGCCTTACCCGCATTCCCCTCCCCTAAACGCAGATTGGTGTGTTGCAGTGCAGTGGTGTGGAAACCATGCCCAGCGGCATATTCAAGGGTTTGCAAATGAGGGTTGTACAAGAGCACATCAGCTGCATCAACACCCAGTTGACTTGTGACCTCTCTAAGCAAAATCCTCAGGGTCAAACGCAGATCAACAGCACCGGTGATGGCTATATCAATATTGCGAAAAGCAGAAATCTGGCGCAGACGTTCTTGGGTTTGCTTGTACAGGCGGGCGTTTTCGAGGGCTAAGGCTGCTCGTTCGGCGAAGATAGACATCAAGCGCTCATCATCTTCACTAAAAGACTCTTGTTCGGCACTTTGAACGTCGATCACACCAATCACTTTATCGCCAACCTTGAGCGGGACGGCTAATTCCGAACGGGCAGCTTCCCAGTTTGGGAGATAATCGGGGTCATTTAATACATCGGGGTTGTTGATAATCCGACCTGTTCGAATAGCTTTTGGCACTAAGCCCTGGCCATCACATGTTAGTTTTCCCTTTCTTACCTCATCAGTATAGGGGCCAGTTACAGCAATTCGGGTTAGGAGTGGTTTGTCTGAGCGTTCATCAATCAACAGCAGACTGCAATTGGATTTTCCAAACGCATCTAAAACAGCTTCCACAATAGATTCAGCCAAATGCTCAGGATCAGGTGTATCAGTAGAGATTAAGGCTTCCGAAGCGCGATATAGGCGGCTTAATTCTTCATTTCTTCGATGCAATTCTGCCTCAGCACGCTTACGTTCAGTGATATCCTGCACAGCTCCAAAAACCCGCACAACCCGGTCGTGGTCTTCATCCCATTCTGGTCGAGCGAAGTTGCGCACCCAGCGTATATCGCCGTCATCTGTTACGATGCGTAATTCTCTTTCAGCTGCTTCACCAGAAAGCAAACATTCGTTAACTTCATGCGCAATAGGCAAATCCTCGGGGCAAACCAACCTCTGCCAGCCCCCGCGTTCAACAGCCCACTCACATTCCATGCTGCCATCAGGGTTTACCCGCATCGCATAGGCCAAATCCGAAATCAAATCTGAGATAGCCCGATACCTCCTTTCTGATTCCTGGGCAGAACCAAAAAGGCGCACTTTCTCTCTAGCTAAAGAAATCAATAGTTTATTGTGGCGTTTCTGCAAAGCCAGTATCATCGCCAGGCAAGCCGCAATGATAATCCCTTCTTGAATCCAGGTAGACAACGATAGAGAGTTATCACTCATTAGCAGCCAATCGGCAATACCTCCCGTATGCGCGACGATCGATATGCCTAGATAAGTGAACAAACATATGCCAGCCATAAGTATGCCGGCAAGCGTGCCTATCAAAATAAACGCCAAAATCGGCACTGTCATATAGTACACGCGACCATCCCCAACTAATCCCCCTAAGATCATCGCCATTGTTCCAGTAGCGTAGCATAAAAGCACCAGACTCCACGCCTTAATGCGCGCATCGAGGTTACGAAAAACTGAAAGGCCAACAACTGTCAAATAGATCAATAAATAGAAAACTGACGCCCCCCAAGCTTTCTGATCGGACGAGAATTTAATAACCCAGATTACAATCGCTGGAGAAAAAACGAGTGCAGTTATGGTTAGAATTTTCGATATGACATTGCTGCGCCAAGTATCTAATTCACGCTGCACATCGTCATCAGTCAACAAATTTGTTTTTTCCTTCATCGTCTTTTCCCTTTCCTACATTATACTGATCAAAAATAGGTTTTGTGAGAAACGGATAGTCGGGTAGACTTGGT
>CAZLNX010000525.1:0-3706 GCA_964560795.1 uncultured Anaerolineales bacterium
GTTTTACATTTTGAGGCATTTTTCCTGCATTAGTTTCAAGTAATTCCTTTTTTAGGTATGTAAGTACCCATTGCCCAGTACCTCCCAATCCAATAATGATTGCTGGACGCTTGTCAGAAGAAGGATCTGAAATAATTCGTTTTTTTGTGAGTTTACTTTTCGATCCCTCAATAGCTAAGGTCAATAAATCTATCGCTCTTCGCCCACTACGTTGATAATCAGGATGTCGATAAACCACCTCCTTTAATGCTTTTTCGGCGCGCATCCAATCGTTTTGTTGAATAGCACCTAAACCTTCATTGAACAAACGAGTCAGTTCTTCTTCTTCATCTTGGTATTTCCGCGCAATTTTCGCTTTCTTCAAATCGCCGGATTTTTCAAACGCAAAAGAAGCAGTTTGAAAATCTTTGTTCTCTAAAGCCTTATCACCTCGGCGATTCCAAATGGCAGATATCGATTCCTGGGCTTGTTTTTCACTTGGTGAAACTTCCAAGGTTCTCTCATAAGCATTTAGAGCATCATCATCTTTATTATCTTTTTCAAATTGAGAGCCTAGTTTAACCAATGCCCTCGCAAGGGCAAGACGAGCCTCTTCGCGATCCAAAGCGTAGGCATTTTCAAGATTGGCAACAGCATCCAATACGTTACCTGTCTCAAGCAATGCGTCTCCTAAATAAAGATGAGCTTTGAAATGGTATGGATTCTCAACCACTGAGTCTTCTAAATACTGAATCGCTTTTTCATACTCTCCTTGTCGGAAATAACTTTCTCCTACTCCGAATAATCTATCAGCTTGTAAGTCTACACTATCTAGTTCATCCTTGACGACTTTCAATGGTTTATTTTGGCTGACCCAGCGCCGAAATAGTTCTACAGCAAAACAATATTGTCTTGCTCTAATTTCATTCAAAACTCGCCGCTTAACAAGATCTTTGGGAGCAAGCTCAACTTGTACTTTCCGCAGTCGAGCAGCGTGTTGAGTAATTGCTTGAATAACTGTATCCTCTGAGATGGCTTCCCCCTCATTAGAAATCTCAGCAAAAGCCGCAGCATAGATTCGTTCCGCATGAGAAAGACCGTCCCACCACCATTCAAGAGCTGGGGTGCCTGTTTCTAAAACATCAGAGATCGCACTATCCACTTCGTCAACATCGATTAGAGGAGTTCTTTTCTCAGATGAGGCATAAGCATTTTCCCAAATACGTTGACAAAGAAGTTGAGTTATGTAAGGATGGCGATTTGTAAGGGCTAGAATGCGATCAATTGCATTGGAAGAGAATTGCAATGTGCGGTTGAATTCAGCCTGCTGGATTAAATCGCGCGCACTTTGGTCATCCAATACCCATAATTCTTTTGCAATAGAAGTCTTAAAAGTAGCAAAAAAGTCCAAAGACAAATCTTGTGGGCGTCTTCCAGCTACAAATACGAAGGCTAATTGTTCTTCCTCATTTATCAATTTGCGGAAAAATGGTAATAGAGAATTGGCAGCTGCATGTTTATTTAGGTCATTCTCAGCTATTTGATCGATGACATCGAACTCATCTAAAATTAAGATAAGTCGCCGATTACCTATTTGATGGAAAATTGTCGGGAGAAAGTTCTTTTGGAATAAATTTCCCCATTGATTTATATCAAAATCTGTAGGGATAGAAAATTCAATTTCATCCGCGATAACATGAGCTAAATCTGATAATACATCATCTAATGATCGGAAAGCTTGGTCTTGAAGATCGAAATAAACGGGTGTAAATTCATCCGTTGGAAGATTTCTCTTCAGCAAATGAAGCAGGCTTGTTTTTCCTATTCGCCGTTGACCGTGTAGAACCAACGCGCTATTCCCTGGATTGCGAAGTTCGCGTAGGACCCACTCTAAATCATCCTTGCGGCCAAAGAATCCTTTCTCATCCCTCAAAGGTGGTCCAGCTTTATATGGGTTTAGCACTTCCACTATCAATATCTCCTACTTCGGTTCTACTTCTTATTCAAACCATTCCACAACTCACGTGCTAATGTTCCAATACCATGTATAGCCCACGCCGGAGCATTTTTGAATTTGTTAATCAAAATGCCCCATTGTTCCTCGGTTAGTAGTAATTTGTAGCGCTTATTTTGGAGCCACTCGTCATATTGATGTACTTTTCGGGATTTTGAAATGACAACATCGCGCACCCACCAAGCGAAGGCTTGTGACTCTATAGTCCATCGCTGACCCCGCCAGGCTAACAAATGCTCCCAATCAAGTATCCACCCTTCGTTCTCTTCTACAAGTTTCGCAAGACCACGATCTGAGAGCTTGCGGAGTGCTAAACCATATTGATCCACACGTTCAATTTCGCCATAATTAAACTCTGAACCGAAGACACGACCTCCGAATTCCAATAAACTAAGAACAATAGCCGTTATCCGGGTTTCATCGCTCATAGCGTACCATAATTCATCATAGTGGAAAGCAATCCGCTCATAAAACCGTTCTGATGCTCTCTGGTAACGGTCTGCACCACTTGTTTCTAGTAAAGTCGCTGCCATTGCTTGCAGCACAAAAGGGTTTGAACCAGCTACGCGACGGATGAACTGTTGATCTTGGATAGAGAATTCTTCTCCTGCTTTCCCTAACAAGATATCAATACTTTTATCATCAAATGGTTTAAGTGTTTCTTGACTCATCTGATTGAAAAATGGTGATCCAATATCCAGAATTTTGCGCCCCCTTTTTATCAGTTCTGCTACTGTTATTCGACAAGCAGGAATTAGTACAAGACCACCTGTGTTATTGCTGAGATTACGTAATCGAGAGAAAAACTCCGGATTTTGAAAATTCTCATGTTCAATCAATCGTTCAAACTCATCCATAAGAAGAACAAGTTTCCGATTTTGACGATCCAGAGTCTTAAAGAGTTTTTCTAAAGAGTATTTATCGTAATTTCTCTCCCGGACCAGTTCAATAGTCTCACCAATAGGACGGCGACCAGGGTTTTGAGTCAAATCATAGAGAGCATATTCCCAAAAACTTTCAGGAGTGAAATCATGTGGAATATCAAGAAGGTCAATAAATACACGGTGAAGTGTTGATAGTATTTCTCCTGAAATAAGGTGTAGCGTGTCAGAGTCTGTTAGGCGGAGCAAAAATGAGGTTTTTCCAGTATGTGGCTCACCAACAATGATTGTTGATTGTCCGGTGACCAATCGATTAAAAACAGAATGCAATTGCGCTTCCCGATTTACGAAATCATCGCCTCGCACTGGGGGACCAAATATAAACGGACTACTTCTATAAGTGGACATAATTATCTCTCAACACACAGATATTTCGTTGTAATCATAAGAGATTCACTATATGAAATGTCGAGCTAATTTCACCATTACCCTTTAGGAGGAACAACCCTAACGCATTCGATTAGTCAGGTGACTGCGTGAATATTCTACACGAAAAGGCCGATTATCCCGAAGGAATGAGATTTGCTTACTATCCATTATCTCGAAAACACTCAATATGTATTTTCCAGTTGATTATATAACAGAAGATTCTTCATGAAATAAGTTGTCAATGATTTTGGCAAAATCAGGTGACGACGATGGCTTGGTATGCATTGACCCATTTCACGCCCTTTATTAACGACTTAGATTTTATTGCGGTCCCTTTTCACTGAAATCTACCATGACTCTACTGCAAAAAGGGTGCTAGACCCTCCTCAAAACAGCAAAAGTT
>CAZLNX010000526.1:0-3705 GCA_964560795.1 uncultured Anaerolineales bacterium
TTCCTGCAAGAACAGTCTTTGTTTAATCTTCCGCCCAAGAGAGATAAATTGCGCTGTTTCAGCCTGAACCCAATCAGCCATACTCAGTGGAGCACCTTCATAAAGCAATGTCAGGTCGGTAGATTGGCCTTGATTATGATGACATAGCATATGCAAATTAAACAGTTATGTCAGAGATACAATATTACGGTTCTGGATCATCGAGCGCTTCACAAGCTCAAATACAAATATAACAATCTCAAGCAAAAACAGCACAAGAAATGGGAATATCGGCAACAACAACCGATCGCCAGAATTAATTACTAACCCGGTTGCCACGATGAATATCAAAGAACTTATCCATAATCCAACTAAACGACTACGCATCATTCTCTTTGCTGACAAAAGTACAGGATACAGAACAAAAGCTATCAGTAGACTAAATCGATATGCGCTTGATAGCCGTCGAGAGATGCCTAAGAAATGGCTATCGTGTGGTAATTGAACCACATGATTGTCTTTAAGCGGAACCTGGAGTATTTTTGCCACGAATACATCAGCGATATCAAAATAAGAATCAATGAATAAGCCAATGACAGCCCGAAGTGCAGTTTTTCGCGTCTGATCCAAATTTCCGTTGGCAAATTCAACCGTTTTGCTCGTTAATTGACGATCTAATTCAAATTCGGCAAAGCCAACTGAATTTCCTTTTTGAACCATGTCATCCATAAACTCGTGACGGGCATTGTGCCCCCATTCCCAAATTTCACTATTGGGTCGCACTTCATAATAGACATAGTTCAAAAATAAATTGAAGCCCATTTGATTAGAAAGCTTAAAGTGATCATCAATGCGATAATTTCTGAAGGACCACCCAAAAATGACTGCAAGAATTACAATGCCCACAAAGAATAAGTATTTCCGGGACAAGTGACGGAAGACACGCACCATTTCAAATAGCAAAAGCAATACGACATAAACAAGCAAATTGGCCCGCGTAAGGATAGCAATACTGCCAAACACAGCCGAGGCTATCGTATGTATCCAGACCTCTTGCCCCGTTTTTACGTTGTTTATTTTAAGTAAATGGTAAGAAAAAGCAATGATCATAACCCCCGAAAACAAATCAGAATGAATTCCCTGAATATAAATGAGATAAACGGGACTAAAAGCTAGAAGAACAATATATACATATAACCATACCGGTTGTGATTCAAAGGCTATATTTTTTGCAAGCTGATAAGCAAAAAACAGAATTATTCCAAAACTAAATACGTTTAATACGTAGCCAACTGAAACAGCATCCCACAGCGAACGCGCCACTGCCAAAGCCAGAGGATATGCTGGCAAACGTGCTACATTAGGTGCATAATAATTCGCATTAATGTAACCAGTAAATGCATGTCCCAATCCCGGACTATCAACAAAGCCGCGTCCAGCCAGCATGTTGCCGGCTAAATCCCAGTAGGTGCTCGCATCAGTACCGAATCCCCAATGATTCAATTCGGGAGGTTCAAAATACTGATACCGCAACCAGGCAGAGAGGCCCCAAACTATCAATGTCAGGCTGACTAAAGCACTGATTTTCAGCCAAGCCTTCATTTTCTCCATACTATACTTATTTTTTCACGCACTCTTACTATGGCTTTATTCGGTTGCATGATAACTTTGCCTATCATGCCGAGGTAATAACGAATCAGTGGCTTGAATTTAGTCGTAAAACGATACTTCCAGGCCCAGACTGGCACCCGATATATCCAGGCAGTGTGTGCGCGTTGATGCAAACATAAATACATCGCCACATGCTCAGATCGCGAGTGCGGGCTAATTTTTTTAAGCATGCCATTTTCTACACACTTGTAAATGATATATCCACGATTTTGCAGCCATTGAAGCGTTACACGATAGCTTTGATTTACATATTCTCGGCCCCGTATTCGATCGGCAATTTCAACAAAGATAATGGGTGAAAACTCCTTGATCGTTATTTCTGCACCTTTTAATACATGAAGTTCGTAGCCTTCGACATCAACTTTTATAAAATCAATTTGGCCACATTCAAGCATGGCCATCTGGTTATCTAAAGTATCAACGCTGACAGTGATCGTTTCAGTCGATTGATAGTCATTGAAATTATCATCAAGTGTTGACCCTGATCCTAACAAATACAATTGCATTTTGGATGATTCTGATCCAAGAGCCATTTGGTGAACACTCAAGCGGTTTTCCCAATTATTTAAGCTGATCGTATGTTCCAACACATCACAACAATCCGGTTGCGGCTCAAATGCATACACTTTTCCAGTCAATCCCATCTCATTTGCGGCCACCAGGCAATAATGCCCAATATTTGCGCCAACATCTACAAACGATTTTACCGTCGGCAGAATCTGGCGGACGACTTCGATCTCAAATTGTTCTGGAATCCCGCCCGTCAAAATATGATTGGCTATGCTTGAAGAATTCTCCAAGTCTCCCGCTTGCAAATAGCCAAGTGGAGAAAACCCATAATCTAGGGAAGCAGCATCAGGTTTGTCATTTCCACTTATGCCCATTAATTGCAAATATGTATTGGCTACTTTTTGGACGCAAGCTGATAGAGAATAATATCGTTCAGCATGAGTGCGTGCTTTTTGGGCTAGTTTTTTTCTGAGTTCTTCGTTTTCAAAAAGAGTTTCAAGCATTTCACAATATTCATCGAGGTCTTGCGCAAATAACCCTCCCGGCCCCATCGTTTCGAGCTGAGCATTGTTATTTCCCACGAGACTTGCATGTGAAAGGCAAGGTTTCTCGTGGGCCATGGCTTCTGCCAACACCGTACCAAAGGTCTCACCATCGCGCCGGCCATGAGCAAAGATATCCAATGAATTTAGAAATGCGGATATACGGACGCTATCGCTTGAATAGCCGAGAAAATGGACATTCGACAAACCAAGCCTTTCAGCCTGCTCCTGATAGCTTTCACCTCCACCCATAAGAATAAAGTGATAATTAGTCTCAGCAATTCGGGCAAAGGCAACCAAAGGTATCGGACTGTAAATCGCGTCGTCATTTCTTTGGTGAAAGCCGCATACGATAGCATTTTCCTCTATACCCAATTCGCTTCTCAAATTAATTTCTGTCGCCGGAGCAAGCACAGGAACTGGCACAACAGAACTTTTTGCGACATTCCCACCGCTAAGGGCCCATTCCCTCCTAAGCCACTGAGATACATGAAAACTCCACGCAATATTCGGACTGTGATCAACACCGGCGGATAAGTTGACACACTCCACTACAGGCATCTGCAAAAGATAATAGGGGTATTCTACCGGACCGGCCTTTCCTGTCTGAACAAAATCATACCGGGAAGGGTCAAAATGATCCCAAAAATCCGTATCCACCCAATCATGCGTAGGGACAGTTATATCTTTGGCGCCAACGTGAAAACGAATTAAGTCTACCCCATGTTTTTCCATATATTGCAAGCGAGCAGAGTCCGTGTCTGCATGTTTATAATCTGAACCAATATAGGGAGCCGCGTCACAATAATAATAATCCACTTGAAATTGATCCGATGGCAAATTCGCAGCCATCATCTGCAACCAACGTTCTGTTCCCCCAGCAGACATGCCACCAAATTTTACAAACGCAATACGAATTTTTTTGCTCATTAAAATATTTTTCCAAACATCGATTTTACGCCTTTTACTTTCCAATACCAATCTGGTGTCTTAAAATTCCTAT
>CAZLNX010000527.1:0-3685 GCA_964560795.1 uncultured Anaerolineales bacterium
GGACACTCAAGGGGCATGCACAGAAAACACCGGGAAAGGAATTTACCGTGCGGGACCATTATACCCCACCCTATGATCTAAATACTCACTATTCCGACCACCACGAATTGGAAGAGCAGGAAGCGCTGCTCAACTCGCTCCACGATGGTGGCGTTATCGATTCCATCCAGCTTGAGCTGGAGCGGCGAAGGGGTGGCTTGTCTACGTACTATATTCGCAGAAAATATGGAAAAGAAAAAGAAGAAGAGAAAAATCTAGAGCTTCTAAGAGAGTTTGTGCAAAGGGAAGATATCAAGCACAGAAAGGGAGAACTGAAGATATGGCAGGGAGCATCACTTCTGGAGTGCAAACGCCCCCAGAGTTGGACCAATCTGGAACAGAAAAGAGGGGGAAAAAGGGGCAAAGTGAAAGCCTTCTCTGATGCGTCTCGGAGAAGGATGCTGCGGTTGATTGCAAAATTGGAGCAGACCCGTAAGCCTTTATGGATGGACCTGACCTATCCTGATGAATTCTTCAACGAAAGGATGGATGGCAAACTGCTGAAAGAAAGTCACTTGAAGAAGTTCTTCCAACGATTGCAGTATGTCTATCCTGAAGTGGCCGTGATTTGGAAGCTGGAATACAAGGCCAGGAAATCGGGCAAGTATGTAGGTGAGATGTTCCCGCATTTCCACATGCTGGTTTGGGGACTGCATGACGAAAACCTGTACGACCTGCGCCAGCTGGTGGCCAGGATGTGGTGGGAAGTATGTGGGAAGCTCTCAGCCGATCACTTGGAAGCTGGAACCAGCGTATCCAGGATCAAGAGCTACCGGGGTGTCTTCTGGTACGCGTCGAAGTATATGAGCAAGGAAGTGGAAGAAGAAGTTTCCGAGGTTGGTCGCTGGTGGGGAGTAAAGGGACGCGAGCATTTACCCGAAGCCTACTGTCTAGTGATCGACTATCTCGAAGACGCGCAATACAAGGCGGTCATCGACTGGATGGCGGTTTATGCGGGCTTTCCAGAGAGCGAGAATTGGCAGGGGTTGACCATCTTTTGCGATACGGATCTTTTCATGGAATTTCAGTTGGATAAGCTGCTGGATGTCAAAGAAGAGCCGCCCAGAATATTGAGAGGCTACCGAATCTATGTTGCCCAAAGCCGCAGGGCTGAAGTCGATATTGCTACTGGCCAGGAGATCAATTCCTACGACCTGACATCTTTTGAACTCAAACAAGAGATCGAAATGTGGAACGCCGAAACTGAAAGGGAGAAAGGATACAACGAAGAGGAGAAGATGCTGTGGATAGCACCTTAGCCCCTGCGGAAATCGTATCGATCAATTACGTAACTTATGAGCTGGAGATCCTAAAGGCTGACTACAGATTGAAGGTCAGAAAGAAAGTCTCAAGATCAACAGTCTGGCGTCTAGTCAAAATGTGGGTCCAAACCCCTGAACGGTGGCGAAGCCTGGAATGGAACCAAAAAGGTGAATGCATAGGGCATTTCAGGCACAGAAGAAAGATCGACTTACAACAGTCCATGACATTGAAGGAATATATTCAAGGTGAAACCAAAAGGAGAGGTTATGAGTGACATCGAAGCAAGAAGAATTTACAAGCTTGTTGAGAACGACGAATTGTTTTGGGATAACCTGCGAGATTTATCCGAAAGTCTGGGCTGGGAGTTGGGTCAGACTTTGAAAGCCTGTTTTGTCCTGGGATGGGATCTACTATCACAGAGGATGTTTTGCAAGCAAGTGAATATCAACGATGACAAAAAAGAACTGGAATAGTGACAAACCAATAAACAATTCAGATATCTCAATCAATGAAGTATATCGAGTATTGGAAGTTGGAAACATATTGCGCTCTGTTCTCTCACTCCAAGAACTTGAACAACTTCAGGGATTATTGGTTGAACACCAGAAAAAATCTACTCATCAACCATCATCTCTCAAGGATAATCGTATGGGAGAAATAGGTAACACTGGTGTCACTTGACGCTAAGAGAATAACTGAATAGCATTTCTTGACACATTCTTTCAGGAGTATCCCTTTGGCAGAACAAATCAATTCTCCCGGCTGGGCAACATATTTGAGAGTCAGCGACGAGGATAAGCAATCCCCGGAACGCTCTTTTTCCATGCAAAGACGGCGCATTCAAGAGCAATTGCTTACCCCTTCAAACATGTCGGTAAAACAGGAATATTGCGATATGTTAACTGGGACCAGCTCTAATCGTGCAGATTACCAGAAAATGCTCGCAGATGCTAAAGCCGGAAAATTCTCACACTTGGGACTTTACCGAGCAGACCGCTTCGGGAGAGATGCTGCTGAAGGCTTACAAGCCGCAACGCGGCTTATCAGCATGGGTATCAAACTCAGGGTTGCTAATATGCCTTCATTGACACCCGAAACCCCGGATGGCTTCTTCATGTTCCTGATCCAGATGGGCTTGGCTCAACGGGAAGTGGATGTACTCAAACTGCGAACCGCTGATGGCATGGAAGCCAAGCTTAGAGCAGGTGGCTGGGCCCATAAAGCACCTGAAGGGTATATCAATAAGGAAAGACAAGTTAGCAGCAACAAGTACGAACGTTGGGTAGAGCAAGACCCCGAGTACATCCAGATGATCCGTCAGGCATGGGATCTGTTGCTCACTGATCGGTACACCATGGCGGAAATCTGTGAAGAGCTTCATGCAAGAGGTTTTACCAGAAAGGGAGGGAGACCTTGGGTCTGGGATGATCCCAAACGCAATATCCGCGTAAGAGCAAAGAACAGACTCCATCAGATCTACCACAACCCTTTTTATGCGGGATGGGTAGTTTCAGAACGTTTCGGCATCAAGGTCAATGAAATTCGAGGACGATGGGAAGCCATCATTTCTACTGAAGAATTTGAACAAGGTGTTGAAATCCTTCGCAAGCATGATCTTGAAAAATCCCGCCAAAAGAAGCGCAATTATTTGCTTCGCAATTTATTGTGGGTGCGCACCACTGGAAGAACTTATAAAATGTATGGTTCCAGCCCAAAACCCAGAAAGCGAAGTTATTTTTACTACATTACCTACGCCAAACCTAATGGGTCACAAATCCGAATCTCTTGCGAAAGAGTTGATGAACAAATCGCCAGTTGGCTAAATGGTATCCAAGTCAATGAGGATATTATTCCAAATATCCAAACCATCTACCAAACTGAAATTCAGCAAGCGGTCAGTGAAAATCAAACCGAGAAAGCATCAAATCTGAAACGACGAGTTTCCCAGCTTCAAGATGAGGAAGCCCGATTAGGTCGCTTGTTCATGACGGAAAAAATCAGTGAGGAAACCTATGAACGACTACACGCAGAATGGCGAGAAAAATCAATTCAAGCGAAAGCAAATCTTAGGAAAGTTGAGCAGGATACAACTATACATGTCAGTAATCTAGATCTTGCTCTAGCATTGATGACATGTATGTCTGGATTATTCCAACGGCTGGATGAGAAACAAAAGCCAAAGCTCTTGCAAATAATGATAAAACGGATTATCGTTAATCCCCAAGGCGAAATCATAGATTATGTACTGCATTCGCCTTTCGAATATCTGAAAAATATCGTGCGGGGTATTACTCCAAGTTCTCTTATCAACCGTTCGGGACAGGTCATGTTAGGGGTGCCTAAATTTCAAACCCGCTAATTTGCGGGTTTTTGTTTTTTACTC
>CAZLNX010000528.1:0-3670 GCA_964560795.1 uncultured Anaerolineales bacterium
TTTGCTGTTTTGAGGAGGGTCTAGCACCCTTTTTGCAGTAGAGTCATCCTATGTTTGAACCATAGTTAAGGAGGTAATTGATGAGAAGCAAACTATTTCAGATCAGTATTGTTGTTGTGGTACTAGCTATCGCAAACCTGGCTTGTCAGGCGATTATGGGCGGGGGTGCTAAAGAAGACGCTCCTGAAGAGCAGCCAGCTCCGGCACAAGCTGAGCCCTCTGAAGACGGTGCTGGCGAAGATGCTCCGCAAAAGGCGCCGGATATCCAACTCGGAGACGAATTTCGTAGCGAAGAGGGAGGCTTTTCTTTTCGAGAAATCCCTGGTTATAAATCTGATGAGTTCGTCGGATTTGTCAGCATGGTCGCGCCAGATGCAGATGAAGTTAGCCTCATTCTAGTGGGAGGCATCAATGAAGATGGCGTCGATTTGGAAAGTCTCTACAACGAAGGCGTTGACGGCCTGGAAAGTGAAGGCATAGAATTATCTGATCGACGCGAAATTACAGTAGATGGCATTCCTGGTTATGCTGTTGATGTGCATGGGCTTGATGATGATGTGGAAATGGCTGGCCGCATTGTCGTTGTGGCTGTCTCTCCTACTCAAGAGTTCAATATGATGGCATCAGCCCCCGCAGTGCGTTGGACGACTGAGTTAGAAGATTACTTTGAGGACGTATTAGCAACTGTGCAATTTTTCGAGCCCACTGAAATTGAGTTCTCTTTCGATGAAGATGAAGAGTATGCGACTGATGAGATTCGACAGTGGGCCAGTGCTGCTACTGCCAGCTCCGAATATAGTATGCCTAGTTGGGCGGCCATACAAGCCACAGGCGAGCCCGATACGCTGATTGACTATTGCGGCACCATGGATTCTGCCTGGGCTTCCTATGAAGGGTATACAAAAGAATGGATCGAGCTGAGTTACGATCAAGCGGTCATCCCTTCAGAGATCAATATCATTCAAACGTCTGCCCCAAATCAGGTTGTTCAGGTAGAAGTAATTGACACTGAGGGCTTTTATGAAACCGTTTATACCGGCACCCCAGAAAAAATCATTGAAGGCTGCCCGTACGTTTTGACGGTATACCCAGGTGTGGATTATGAAGTCAAAGGCGTCAAAATCACCATTGATCAGACCATACTTGAGTATCCCTGGAATGAGATTGATGCTGTAGAACTGGTGGGATTCTCTGCTGATGTTGGTGCCGAGGCGATTACCCCGCCATCTGCAACTGGAAATATTGAAGGTGTTCTATGGCGCGCAGGTGGTGAAAGAGGCTCTGATGATGGTCAAATGGGTGGTCTTGGCGGGATGGATATTGGTCCCGATGGGCGTCTTTATGTGGCCGACGAGACCTTTGGGATACGCGTCTATAATGTGGATGAAGGAACTCTCTGGAGGGTGATCAGCCATGAAGATGTCTGGATGCCCTCGGATGTGCAGGTTGGTCCGGACGCTACCATTTATCTTGCCGATTGGGGCGCCAATGAAGTGTTTGTCTTTTCACCAGGTGGAGAGTTGGTTTCCCGCTTCGGCGAGGAAGGCAACGGCCCGGGTCAATTTGGTACCTTCAGCCCGGACTCTCTGGCATTTGGCCCCGATGGCAATCTCTATGTATTGGATGAAAATACAAATGATGCCGAAGAGGACTTTACGCGCATTCAGGTGTTCAGCGTTGACGGTACTTATTTGCGCGAATTCCCAATCGATTTCGAAAACCCGAGCATCGAGGATATGAGTTTTGGCCCCGATGGCAATCTATATCTCGTGGATTGGTTTGGTGATGTGCTGCTGCAATATTCTCCGGATGGTACTTTTGTCGGGAAGGTTGGTGAGGACGCGCTGTACTTTGCCAGCCCTCAGGATGTAGCCATCGATAACGCCGGCAATTTCTATGTTGCCATCTGGTCACCAGAAGGCGTGATTAAACTTGATCCCAGCGGCAATTTAGTAGCTCAATTCGGTGCCGATGTTGAGGATGGCGAGAAGCCTTGGATGGAAGGTATGTTCTATTCGGTGTCGGGAGTGGCTGTGGTTCCTGATGGTTTGCGGGTCTTTGTCAGCGATTGGTCTGGGTATTACGCCTATATTACGGCCTTTGAGTTTAAATAAGATACCGACAAATAGGGGTGGTTGCGTAGCCACCATCCCTATTTGTCAATCTCCTTATGCCACACCCCTGTCCACTCTGGGAGACGTAGCCACTTGTGTTGGCGGATTTTTTCAGTGAGCTCGGTACCAAAAAAGAATTCTGTTTTGGTTATGGCTTCTTCGATGCTGTCGAACTGATAATCGGTTCTGATTTCTTGCTTCTCGAATTCCCAATCATTCTCTAATCTGTGGTAATACTCAGCCAGCCCATTATGTGGAGGCGCTGGTTCGAGGCTGCCTGTGCCCAAAGTCTCGATGATGATCAATTGGCCTGCGGGTTTGGACACGCGACTCATTTCGCCGATCACCTGATCGACCCGCTGTTTCCAATCACCCTCAAACCAACTTTGGAAATGGCCTAGCGCCCAACCCGCGATCACGGTATCTGCCCAGTGATCTCGGAAGGGGATGGTGAGAAAATCACTCTGAAGTAGATCCCATTTGCTGGGGGCATCAGCACGTTGTTTGGCTTGTTCGTGGAGCATGGCTGCGTGTAAATCCAGCCCGATGATATGATCTGTTCGGTCGTGCAACATCATCGGGATGCGGCCGGTGCCAGAACCCAGATCGAGGACGCGTTTATCCTTGAAATCTGCAACCCTCTCAAGTTCCCGCAGGAGGTTCCCGTCCACGTCCTCGGCGGCAATGAGTTCATGGTAGTCATTAGCTCGAGATTCGTAGATCGACCTGAAATGGTCCATTTTGTTATTCTCGGATCATAAAGGAGATATTTTCAACAAGTAAATCATCGGCATATACACGGATGATATAGGAGCCTTTAGTAAAATCTCCTAAAAGGATGCTTTCTGCCCCAGTTGATACGTTGAAGGTTTCGTCGAAAACTATTTCCCTATTTCTTTTCGCTCCGAAGATGCATAAGCGAAGGTTGGTATCTTGAGAAGTATTGAGCGTTAGGCTAAGTGAGGTCGGGGTTTCGAAGACACGCCCAGCATTTTCGGTACCTTCTTCAACATATGAACCGTCCAGATTGACCAACTGCATTTCTGCAAAGATTTGGACAAAAGCCTGATGATCCGCCTCGGTTTCATCGCCGCAGAGTTTGGATGGTTGGAAGGTATCACAGGCGGAAAGTGTAATTCCAAAAATGGCGAGAAGAAGGATGTAACGGGTTAATTTCATCGATTGACTCCTGATTTGTTTTATCGAACTTGGTAGATATTTCCTATATTACGCATGAAACATTCCTAAAGTTCGACTACGTCGCCAGGAAAGTATAGATTGTTTTTATGGGTTGTCAACAAAAAATCACCGGGGATGAGCCGGTGACTTTTGAGTTGATCGGAGTAAAAGAAGGTTTTATTTTTCCATAGCCTGGTACAGACCGATCATGTTCCCTGTGGGATCATTGAAAATGGCGAACCAGCCCATGCCAGGGATTTCGGTTTTAGGTACAGCAGTTGTGCCGCCGTGGGCTTTGATCTTGGCTAATGTGGCTTCAATATTGTTAGGAGGCGTGCAAAAATAACTTCCCATTTTGAGACGGCTGAACTAATCGG
>CAZLNX010000529.1:0-3664 GCA_964560795.1 uncultured Anaerolineales bacterium
GTATTCATCCTGTTAATGTACACATTTCTTTGCCTTAATTGGCGAAGGTATTGTTGAGCGTTATCCAGAGTTAAAATTGATTCTGGCTCATTGGGGTGGGGGTATGCTGTTCTACGAACTCATGCCAAAAGTTAGAAAAACTATGCGCAATGTTTGGTATGACACAGCCGCCTCGCCCTTGTTATTTCCAACCGATGATATATTCCGCGTGGCGCTTGAATGTATTGACCATCGCAAAATTCTGTTCGGAACAGATTACCCACTTTTGATCTACCCTGGCCAGCAGACTGAGCCAGGTTTTTTCCTATTTCTAAATGAGATCGATGATTTGAATTTAGATCCTCAAGTGAAGGTAGATATTCTCGGCGGTAACGCTGCTCGGTTATTAGGGATAATTGAAACAGATGTGGGGCTAAGTCTCTCGACCGATCAATCTGGTGTTTCACATAAGCCACCTCTCGCCGACCAGATAACCTCAGATGCAACTTCCTTAAATCCCTTCATGGCAGTTCAGTTGGTCGCGAACACATGGCCTCAAACGCAATCGATCTTTGAACGCTATGGGATCCCATGGGACGACAGCCCAGTTCCCTATTGGGAACCCATTGCCCAAGCTGCAGCCGCGAAAGGGTACAGTCCGGCTCAACGTCAGCGCATCTTAGATGAACTCAATGAAGCAATTCAGGAATAGTCGTGATTTCCCGTGAACGAGTTGGAGTAGGGATCGAGTGCCAACCTGTTGACCGTGTTCCCATCTTCGATTCCTTTTGGCATGAAGAGCGAGAGATACCGAGAGTATCTCCCTGGAAATCTATTTTTGATTTCGACATCAGCATTTTGTTCTCTGGCAATGCCGGGGCTTACTTGAATGATTGTTGCGTATGAAAATCTACTACCACGACACCTTTACCTTCCCGCTCCCTGAGGAGCATCGTTTTCCCGCCAACAAGTATGCGCTCTTGAGACAGAAATTGCTGGCAGAGAATGTGCTCAGGGGCAAAGATCTTCATATTTCACCGGCAGCCAGCCTCGAGCAGCTACTGCAGGTCCACGATGCTGAATACCTGGAAAAGGCCTTCCAGGGTCTCTTGTCCGAGAAGGAAATCCGCCGTATCGGTATACCATGGTCAGCGGAACTGGTTGAGCGCGGTCTGCGCTCTGTAGGCAGCACAATATCAGCCTGTCGATCCGCACTCGTAGATGGGATCGCGGTAAATTTAGGAGGGGGGACGCATCACGCTTTTGCCGACCACGGGGCTGGTTTCTGCATCTTAAACGACTGCGCTGTCGCAGCGCGGGTGATGCAGGCTGAAGGGCGTGTCAAACGGGTTTTGATCCTGGATTGCGATGTGCACCAGGGTGATGGTACCGCATCTATCTTTACCGATGACCCCACTGTTTTTACCTTTTCGATACACGGGGAAAAAAATTATCCTTTGCACAAACAATCATCCGACCTGGATATTGCCCTACCCGACGGCACTGGGGATGGCGATTATCTGGCTGCCCTTGAAGGTGGGATGCGGCGCGCACTGGCATTGGCTCAGGCTGACCTGGTCATTTACCTGGCCGGTGCGGACCCCTTCGAAGATGACCGTCTCGGCCGGCTCTCCTTGAGCAAAACGGGGCTTGAACGGCGCGATCGCCTGGTATTTGAGACGTGTCGGAATACTGGGTTGCCCGTTGCAGTAGTCATGTCTGGGGGGTATGGACGCCAGATCCAGGATACTGTCGATATCCATTTTGCGACTGTCGAATTGGCACTAACACTCTCTAGGGCGTAGACAAGCCTAATCCCCCAATGTCAACAAGAGTTTTATCCAAGGGTGAATACCGATTTGGTGGTGGTCTATTTGTAAGTGATTAGACAACAATTGTCACCCTGAGACGAAGTCGAAGGGTCTAGCGAAGCACAATTCTCTCTTATTCGATTTTCGTTCGCTTCGCTAGGTGCTTCGGCCTCGCTATGCGCGCCTTCGGCGGGCCTCAGCATGACACGGTCACTTACTTCGCAACCACTACCACCGATTTTAGTGTTTTAACTACTACATCGTGGAAATAAGATAATGCAGGTCTTGCTGGCTCAATGGAAGTTTGGGCACGAGATATTCTTGCGTCGTTTTCGAAAAAGTCATTTGGCCTATAATTTGACTGGGGGGATGCAGCCTGATTGCGGATCTTCGCGACATCATAAGCGATTTTCAATTCACATAGACACATGATGTACTCCTCTTTCGGTATTAGATGCTCGAAGAGGGTGTGAACTTACCATAATTGCCCCGTAAACTTCTATGGAACCCGAGTTGCGGATAAAAACGCTCATTTTATCCCTGAGCGGACATTGAGCTTGTCGAAGTGGCAGTCGAAGGGAATTTTTCGTCCTTTCGACTTCGGCTGCCTCCGCTCAACGAGGAATACCGGAAAGCGCAACGCAAGTTATGGTGTCTCACTGACCGAGTTGCCTTTCAGGTTCCGGGAAAAGTTAAATGGGGGCATGTAAATGGAGAATGAATCCCTCCGCGTATGCTGCATTATGGCTATGGTATGATGGAGATATTCTGACAACCCAAACGAAACCTTATTGATGTACATCGTTCTTCTTATCATCTTTTGTCAAAGATGTGAGGTATTTTATGGTAGAGAAAGCCCCCCCCCTCGCTGACATCCTTGTTGTAGACGACGAACCCGCTAATTTACATTTGCTACATAGGGTGTTGTCTGCTCAGGGATATGTTGTACGGCCTGCGCTCAACGGCGAACTTGCCTTGCAGTTCGTCCAGATCAAATCCCCCGATCTTATTCTGCTGGATATCCGCATGCCCGAGATGGACGGCTACGAAGTTTGCCGGCGCCTGAAAGCTAACCCTCGAACTGCCGATATCCCGGTGTTATTTCTCAGTGCAGTGCAAGACACTGCAGAAAAAGTAGAGGCCTTTGAGGTTGGGGGAGTAGATTTCGTTGCTAAGCCTTTCCTGGCCGAAGAGCTTTTTGCAAGGATCAGAACCCATCTAGAATTGCGTGGCCTGCAAAAGCAGCTCGAAGATCGTGTCGAGAGGCGTACCCGAGAGCTGGCGCTAGAACGAGATCGACTGGTTCGCATTTCATCAACCATCCCTACTGGTATTCACATCACAACCCGTGATGGGAAAATCACCTTTGCCAACGATCTAGCGAAACAGGTACTGAAACTTGATCAAAGTGCTGCAGAATTAATTGAAGATTTTCAGCCTGCATGGCATGTTGTGGATGTTGACGGAAACCCAATCCCTGATACAGAATTAGTTCGTGCTCAAGTTATTGAATCGGGAGAACCTGTTTATGATGTTGTGCATGGGATCGTATGGCCGGACAGCAATGAGCCCATATATCTCTCCATCAACGGCGCACCTATGTTCGATGAGCAGGAAGAAATAGCAGAGGTTATTATTGCTTTTCAGGATATCACCCAATTGGTGCAGGCCCAAAAAGATTTGCGAGCCTCAGAAGAACGTTATCGGGGACTCTTTGAAAGTGTTCCCATTGGCCTGTTCCGAACCACGCCGGATGGCAAATTCCTTGACGTCAACCAAGCTATGGTGGATATGTTGGGCTATCCTTCCCGTCAAGCCTTATTATACTGATCAAAAATAGGTTTTGTGAGAAACGGATAGTCGGGTAGACTTGG
>CAZLNX010000530.1:0-3619 GCA_964560795.1 uncultured Anaerolineales bacterium
CTAAATAATAACCAAGCAGCTCATCGACAAGTACCCCTCTGCCATGCATCGCCAGACGAATTGCAAAATCGAAATCGCCACCACTGCGAAACTGTTCATCGAAGTAGCCAATTTTCTCGTGAACGGCTTTCCGCCAGACAAAGAAGGGGCCTAAATGCATGCTGCGTGTAAATTCCACAGGATCAAAGGCGGGTGGTAATATTTTTCTGCCTTCAACTGCACGAAATTGGTTTACAATATTGAACGGTCCATAGCAAAATGACGCCTCGGGCCATTTTTCCAAACGCGCCACCTGCTGCTCCAAGCCCTGCGGTGTACGAATATCGTCTACGTTGGCAATCGCCAATAGATCAGCATTCGAGGCCTGAATACAGCGGTTCCAGGAAGCATATAATGCCTCGCGAGGAACCACAATCACCTTTACCTGCTCAGGCCACTTTTGCTCAAAATTCTTAAGAATTTTTTGCTCAACTGGATTTGGATCATTCGCGACGATGATCAGTTCTGAATCAGTCCAGAGGGTTTGTGAAATCAAACCCCTGAGTTGATATGCTAAAAATTTTTCTGATTTATATATCGAAAGTAATAGACTTAACCGGAACAAATTACTCGTTATCTCTGGAAAAACACTTCGTCACACTTTTCATAATAAATTTCTTCAATTTTAGTTTTCTAGACATATCTAGTGAAGTCTCTAAACGATCAAAATAAAGTTCTTCTAGAACCGTTCCAGATCTTGGATAGTCTGGAATAATTCTCTTCTCGTATTCAAGTACACTACGAGAGACGGCTCTTGTAGTTATATTATAAAGAGAAATTCGCCTGGCAATTAAATGATCTACCTGTGAGAGACTAATAATACCAGTCTGGAATGGGAAAGAGTCGAACTCACAAGGGAATCCCTTTGCCTGATCCCAAAGGTCAGGTCCAAGTCTAGATGCTTGTTCAACCGTCTCGGACAAAAACCGGTCTCCCCCCTTTATAGCGTGGTCGAGATCTTCCATAGCTGCAAAGCTACCCTCCCACAATAAACCAAGAACTTCTCTATTTGGATTTAAAAAGGGATATTGATTTCCCGAGGGGGGGGCTAAGTGATACCGGTTCAAAAAATGTAAATTGTGCGGCTTGAAACGAAATCCTAAAATGGATTCACCTAAATTATCGTCATATTCCAAGCATATAATCCAACGGTGATGAGTGGCACCCACCATTTTCGGATGTTCGATCCCAAGTAATTGTTCGTAGAATCGAGATGGTACCTCTATATATCCTCGCTTGGCAACACGTTGCATTTCTTCAATCACATACAGGGGATCCCTCACATCCTCCAAAACATGCCCACATACTGCAAAATCAAATTCATTATCAAAAAAAGGGAATGGACGACTATGATTACAAATATCCTGTTGAAACCAAGTATCAGACGTGAATTTTTCAGGCATCCCCAATAAAAAGGTGTTAGTCGTTTGACGATCCTTATACGGAAAAACATCCAATCCTGCATTTGCCCGTCGAAATGGTTGAGCAAAACCACCGATATCAAGCACTTTATCTTCTGGATTTATTATATTATTACAAAGATGGATACCATACATAAATACACCTTAATGACCGCGCAACATCTGTATTAGTTTTCCAAATAAAGGAATTCGAAGTATCCAGTCTTTTAGGCTAGATTCAACATCATTCATCCTGGCAATCAAAAAGCATCCAAAAATCTGGGGATTGGCTTTGTATTTTAGGTATTTGGCATGCGCAAAAGCCTCGCTGGTTCTTGTGATAATTAGGAAAATATGTGGCTGGGTATAATTCCAAGATGAGATAAGATCGCCAAAAACAATATCTTGTGAAGATGCACGTATTAAAAAAGGGTACTTTCGTATTTTCTCAGCGAGAAAAAAATTAAATTGTGCAATATATCCTTTCTTCACCCGAAGAACACTATAAATCGTCTGATCGTGCCGATGGGTGGTTCGTGGACCTTTGATGATCTCTGGGTTGGCAGCATATTTCATCGCAGTAAAAGCCACTTCGCTCGCTGAGTGACTACTGAGAAATCCGATGACCCCAGGATTGACCATCGTTGAATTACGTATAGGTTCGGTATCGGCGTCCAATAATTCCAATGAGCGCGCATGAGATAAATGACCAATTTTTATATTAGGGGATTCCACAGGCGAAATACAAAACAGACATCCATCGGTTTCAATCGTTACAAATAAATCTTCGATGCTGGTTTGCAATTCCGCCCCGGCATCCAACCACAGCACGGCCTGGCCATGCTCCAGGGCATCACATATTGCGGCCGTTTTCCAGGCAAAATGCTCAACCTCCAAATAGTGTGGGCAAAATGGTGGTACTTCTTTTAATACGACTTTTTGGATACCCTTGACTATCATGCGTTCAAGGAACGACATACCTAAATCGTAGACCAGTATCGCATCTATCTCTGGGTTCCTTAGAAATATACTTCCCAACAAATTTATTAATGGTCCAAAATATAAACTATTTGCGCCTGTCGCAATTACGCGATCAAAATTCACCCTGTCCATACAGATTCAATCCAAAGTTTCCCAATCCAATAAGGGGGAAAGTAAAGTGTCGCGCCTTTTGACCCAATATGGCGAAACATAATAATTCCCTGGAACATGAAATGAAAGCGCAATATCATTTTCTCCATTGGGGTAAAACATAGTTATGGTGTGTAATCCACAAAAGAAATCAAGCTTGTAATCCCCTTCATTGAGCATGCTAAGATCTAAACGAACTCGTAACTTCACAAAACCTTTGGATAAATCGGGCCAGGACTCTTCCGGTTGATCCGTATGGTAGCCAAGAAACAGATTATTGCCAAACCCATCCATGAGACTAAAACCAATATTCAAGCGCTTATCAGGGCGCTCAACCCTTCCTTCGATCAAAATATAAACAGGATTACTGGTGTCAATGCTTCTAGGCAATACACTAAATTGCTCATCGACCAAAGCGAATCGATCCAAAATGAAGTATGGGGCAGACTCGCTATGGGTGTTTGCATTTGCGTTTACCCATTCAGTCGAAGTATCTTGACCAAGGTTGAGATTCAGGTATTTCGATACGATATCAACTGGGGAACCAATATCTTTCACAACTCCCGAATCAAATAATACACACCGATTCGCCAAGCGCTGGATCATTGGCATTTGATGAGAGACAATCAGAATAGTTCGACCTTCTCCCGCGGTAATATCAGACATTTTTCCAAGACATTTCTTTTGAAAGGCAACATCTCCAACCGCTAAAACCTCATCCACTAATAATATGTCTGGCTCCAGATGTGCAGCTACGGCAAAAGCCAAGCGCACATACATCCCACTAGAATAGCGCTTGACAGGTGTATCGATGAAACGTTCTACCCCAGAGAAATCTACGATCTCATCTAATTTTTTTGTGACTTCATTTCTTGTCATACCAAGAATAGCGCCATTTAAATAGATGTTTTCGCGTCCCGTTAACTCTGGATGAAAACCTGTACCAACCTCCAAGAGGCTAGCAATTTTCCCTTTTACATTTACCTGTCCCGAAGTTGGAACGGTAACCTGAGAGAGAATTTTCAACAACGTACTTTTTCCAGCCCCAT
>CAZLNX010000531.1:0-3615 GCA_964560795.1 uncultured Anaerolineales bacterium
CAGACCTGATCTTCTTGTTTTTTGTGCAAACTTTTTACTGTTAAGGTACTAATCTGGCTCGTTCTTCGTCTGCTACAGAGGGTTCCAGTTTCTTGAACAGGGGTTTCGGCTTCTGCAGCGCTCTTCCCGCATCGATCTTGCTTGGCTCCCATTTCCCGCTGGCTTTCTCAGCAGAGTAGCGCAGGGTCGTATGCTCGCCTAAATTATCATTCTGAGCCTCGATATATTGATCACCAAAAAGCGGCTCGTTGTATCCAAAGTAGGTGTGCAGTTGCTCGCTGGTGAAAGGCAAGAAGGGGGCAAAGATCACCTTGAGCGAGTCGATCGCCCGCATTGCTGCGTAAACCGTTTTGGCTGCGGCATCCTTGTCTGATTTGATCTCGAGCCAAGGGGCGGCCGTATCTAGATATTTGTTTGTCTCTTGAGCCAGGCGCATAGCCTCTTTGAGGGCGGCGCGCAGCTTGACCTTTTCGAGCAGGTCGCCAACTTTATCAACCCCAGTTTCGATTGTTTCGAGGATCTCTTTGTCGGCAGGGCGCAGTTCGCCTGGTGTTGGGACTACACCGTTCCAATGTTTATAGCCAAAGGAGAGCACGCGGTTGGCCAGGTTGCCCCAGGTAGCAACTAGTTCATTGTTGTTGCGGGCAATGAATTCATCCCAATCCCAGTCTGTGTCGCGGCTTTCGGGCATGTTGACTGTCAAGTAATAGCGCAGGGCGTCGGGATCATAGCGCGTCAGGGCGTCGCGTCCCCAAACCGCCCAATTCTTGCTGCCGCTGATTTTCTGTTTTTCCAGGTTCATGAACTGGTTGGCCGGCACATCGTAGGGCAGAGTCAATGTTTTGCCTTTTTCTTCAGTGAAGATTTCGACGAAGCGTTCGCCAGCACCCATAAGTTCCGCAGGCCACAGGGCAGTGTGGAAAAAGATATTGTCTTTGCCAATGAAGTGGAAAGTCCTTGCTTCGGGGTTTGTCCACCATTCTTCCCAAGCTTTGTCGTCACCGCTGACTTTCGCCCATTCAACCGTGGCTGAGAGATACCCAATCACAGCTTCGAACCAAACGTACAGGCATTTGCCATCCCAGCCCTCTACGGGCACGGGAATACCCCAATCCAAATCGCGGGTGATGGGGCGGGCTTTCAACCCTTCACTTTCAATCTTGCGCAGCGACTCTCCCAGAACGGTATCGCGCATATGATCCTGGCGTTCTCTTAGGAAATCGGCTACATTCGGCTCGAGTTTGGAAAGGTCCAGGTAAAAATGCTCCGTATCGCGCAATTCCAGCGCATCACCGGTTTTGGCGTGTGGATTGATCAACTTCTCCGGCTCGAGCACATTGCCGCAGTTGTCGCACTGGTCTGATCGAGCACCATCGGCTCCACATATGTAACATGTTCCTTCTACGTAGCGGTCTGGTAGAAATTTGCCCGTTTTGGTTGCCCATTGTGGGCGGATTTCTGTGTAGAGGAAGCCGTTATCCTTCAATGCCTGGAAGATGCTCTGCGCAACTTTGAAGTGATTCTCAGTGTGGGTGGTTGTGAATAGATCGTATGTTATGCCTAAACCTTGAAACAAGGCTAAAAAACCATCGTGGAAACTTTTGTAAACGGCTTCAACCGGTTTTCCTTCCGCATCGGCGCGCAGAGTCACAGGCGTTCCATGTGAATCCGTACCGCTGACCATGACCACATTATTCCCTTTTAAGCGATGGTAGCGAGCAACAATATCCCCCGGCAAATGGGAGCCGGTGATATTGCCAACGTGGATCTCAGCATTGGCATATGGCCAGGCGATGGCGACGAGTATATTCTTTGTCATTGTGGACCTCCTATCAAAGACCTTTAGGGTCTCCAAGACCCTAAAGGTCTCGGAATTGATACAAGAAAAAAGGCTGCCTGTGTGGCAGCCCATGATTTTACTTAGAATTCGGTATCTAGCTCGTTCTGTCAAAGCTAGTGGCTGCCAGTGACCAGGCGCGGGGCATCATTCCCATCATCATCGACATAGCCATAACTTTGAAAGAACTTATTCGTGTCATTTTCTTCAAACCTTTCTTATGAAAATGAGTTTAAACTGAGCAGATAAGTTTGTCAAGCTGCCGCCAAATCTGAGCTTACTTTTTGTCTTCCAAAAGCGATTTTAGATCTGATAATCTCGGATCAATTGTCTCGATCACGCAATTGCAGCTTTCCTGGTTGCGGTTGACACCACATTCCGGGCACAATCCCTGGCAATCTTCTCGACAGACCGAGTTGATAGGCACTTCCAGGTGCATATAATCATGCAGAATGGGTGCGAAATCAATTCTTCCGTTGGCTGGCAAGATTAATTCCGTGTCTTTGTCGGCGCGAGATGGCAGCGTGAACAAATCGGAGAATTTGCTTTCAAGGGGTTGATAAACTTTTTCTAAGCAGCGTCCACAAGAAGTTTCGGTGAAAGCGCTGAATTCGGCTTGGGCCAGCACCCCCTCGCTGGTGCGGGAGAAGTTGATCTCGCCAGATACGTTGTCTAGCTCAAGATCATCTCCTAATACAAGGTGTTCGAATTCGAAGTCAAAGGTGCGGCTGTAGCCAATTTCTTCGTGTGCAATAAAGCCGACTTCGAGTAGGAGTATTTTCGCTGGATTTGCCATGATTTTACCAATCCATAATGTTAAGGTTACTCGGATTATAGCACAGGCAGAATGTGCTGAGATTGTTAAACATGTGGTATTCTGTGTTGCATTTGACGAGTTTAGAAAGGTAGATATTACAATGCAAAAATTGCTTATTGGAACGAAGAACCAGGGCAAGGTGCGTGAAATCCAAGCCCTGTTGACTGATCTGGATATTGAATTGATCTCATTGAAAGACATCGAATTAACGATTGATGTCGATGAAGTAGGGAAGACCTATGCAGAAAATGCTGCCCTTAAAGCCAGGGCGTACGCGCAGGCCTCGGGCCTGGTCACACTGGCTGATGATTCAGGCCTTGAAGTGGATGCTTTGGATGGCGCGCCGGGATTATATTCGGCGCGTTACGCAGCTAAACCACAGGCAACGGATGCTGATCGACGCGCTTTTTTGCTGGAAAATTTGGCTGGACATCCGCGTCCCTGGGATGCTCGCTTCATTTGTGTGGTGGCGCTGGCCACGCCGGAGGGTGATTGCCAGTTTACAGAGGGCACCTGCCCCGGAGAGATCATCCCCGAAGAGCGCGGCCAGTTTGGCTTTGGCTACGACCCGATCTTCTTGGTTGAACACTCAGAGAAGACTATGGCCGAGCTGCACATGAATGAAAAGAATAAACTCAGTCATCGCGCTCGGGCGGTGACCGGCTCAAGGCATATTATTCTTGATTTGCTTGATAAGTAACTTGAGTTGCGGATAAGAAAACCTATAATCTCCCTGAGCGGACACTGAGCTTGTCGAAGTGGCAGTCGAAGGGGACGATAAGCGTTTCGACTGCGGCTGCCCTGCCGTAGGCGTGCCTCTGGCAAGGGCGGCACATCGAAGATGGGCCTACGGCCAGCGCCAACTTCGCTCAACGACAAATGGCGTTAAACGCAACTCAGGTTATGTAAGATTCTAGCGATTTCCTGAGACTGCGCTCAGTAAAAAAAGCCCTGCGGGCAC
>CAZLNX010000532.1:0-3609 GCA_964560795.1 uncultured Anaerolineales bacterium
GAGCAGCAGGAAGTCATCCGTCAACAGCAAGAAAGCATTGAGAAGCTACAAGAGCGGGTACAAGCGCTGGAAGACCAACTGGCGAAAAACAGCCAGAACAGCAGCAAGCCACCTTCGAGCGATGGGTTGAAGAAACCACGAACCCGCAGTTTGCGGAAACCAAGTGGCCGGAAAAGCGGTGGACAGCCTGGACACAAAGGACATACGCTGAAGATGAGCGCTACCCCGGATGAAGTGAAAGTCCATCGAGTTCGGCGGTGTCAACGTTGCCAGAATGGATTGGAACACGCATCCGTGCAAGACCATGAGCGGCGACAAGTCTTTGATCTACCGCCCGTGCGGGTGATCGTGACCGAACACCAGGCAGAAATCAAGGAGTGTCCCTGCTGTGGTCAGCAAAACAAGGCTGAGTTTCCCAGCGGGGTAAGTCAACCGGTGCAGTATGGCCCTCGGATAAAAGCCCAAATGGTGTACTTCAATCAGTATCACTTCGTGTCGCTGGAGCGAGTGGCAGAGATCATGGTCGACCTGTATGGGCAAGGAGTCAGCGAAGGAACGATTGTTTCCGCTGGTTTGAAAATCGCCCAACAGGTTAGCCCAGTGAATGAGCAGGTCAAAGCACACCTGACCAAGCAGGCTGAGGTCAGCCATCATGATGAAACCGGCATTCGAGTGGCAGGCAAGCTGCAGTGGCTGCATTCAAGCAGCACGGAGTATCTAACGCACTATGCTATCCATCCCAAGCGTGGGTCCAAAGCCCTGGATGCGATTGGGATCTTGCCGAAACGTAAAGGTACCGCCGTGCATGACGATTACAGCTCGTACTTCAAGTACGACAACGTTTCCCATGCTTTGTGTAATGCACATCACTTGCGCAGCTTGACCTTTATCGAAGAACGGTACCAACAGGCCTGGGCCAAAGATTTAGCCAAACTGCTGCTGAAAATCAAGCAAGCGGTGGACCAAGCCAAAGACCAGGGTCAAACGCAACTGCCTGAAAAACAGAAAGCCGCTTTCGAAAGTCGCTATCTACGCTTGATTGAGCAAGGACTGCAAGCCAACCCACCACCCGAAGAAGATCAACCCAAGGTCAAGAAGCGAGGTCGCAAGAAACAGAGCCCACCCAAGAACTTGCTCGATCGTCTCAAGCGGTATCAGTCCGGAGTGTTAGCTTTTATGCACGATTTTAAGGTGCCATTTGACAACAACTTGGCGGAACGCGACTTGCGCATGATGAAAGTCAAGCAGAAGGTTTCTGGATGCTTCCGCACTCCAGAGGGCGCACAGGCTTTCTGTCAGATCCGTAGCTATCTTTCAACCGCTCGGAAGAATGATCAGCCGGTTTTGGAAGCTTTGCGTCTTGCTTTTCTGGGCAATCCTTTCGTTCCGTCTTTTATCTCTGCTCAATGCGCCTAGATGCCTGAGCAGTTACTAATTATTGACCATTTCTGTTGAGTGAAATATAAAGTCTCGATCGATGTACGCCTTGAGAACAGCTAAGCCAAATTTTTATTAGCTTAATAAGTGAAGGGTATTTTGCAACCATATTCCTGTAAACTCTGCGCCAAAATGAGACATCATTCTCGCTCATCAATTGCGCATCATTTGCATCATAATGAGAAAGGTCTTCCCATTCAGGAAGATCAACCAAGACACTAAGCCGATCAGTAGATCGCTTTTCATTTAGCTGTTTTGCATAACGCCTTAACGAATCAAATGTCTTTCGTTGAAAACCTTCAAGCTTTCTGATAAAACATTCTCTGAGAAAAAATGTTTTTTCTTCAGGTTGTTTGCACTGCTCTAATATTTGTGTATGCCCTTGGTGAAACGCCATATAATTTCCAAGGGGACTTCTCACCAGTCTGTTTCTCCTAAAAGCAGGATATATAATTGGAACATTAGGAATGAACTTTCGCACCCCCCAAACACTAAAACCCCATTTTCCCAATTTGCCCAGCACACGCCTATCAGTCTCATTGTTAGGAAAAGTTTCTACCAAAACAACCGGAGGAAAATTTGATGTAAGAAATTTCCGCGCCCCGTCTATAACCTCTTCTTCAAATCCTTCCACATCGATCTTCAGGAGTGCATTTCTGGATAGAATTTCGTTTTTCTCTAAAATATCATCCAGACTGATCAACGGTGCGTTATCAATGAATTTACTATCGGCCAGTTTATCCGAAAACTCTATCAAGGAGTTTCCCCCACTTTCATAACGGTTTATACGAATATCTACATCTGTTAAGTTTTTTGCCCCAACAGCAACTCTGTTGGGAAAAACAACATTCTCAAACGCGTTGATTCTGATTCCAGCTTGAATCTTTTGAAAATTACCCAATACTGGTTCAAATGCATAGCATCGAATATTACTTTGCCGAGACTTGGCAACCAGGAAACTGTAATAACCCAGATTAGCACCGACATCAAAAAAACAATCAGCTTGAGCTGCTGCCTTTAATATTAAGATATTTTCACTGGCTTCTGGAGAGTTATATCCATCAATGAAATAATTGCTGTCATCTTGCCCCGAAATCGCGATCGAGAATCCAAATGCGGTTTCAAGTATGGAATTTTTCTGGCGACGTCCTTAGTGCCAATTCAGAATCAAAGAATATTGGGCTGGCTTCAAGAACTTGGCGCGTGATTGCCAAAAATATTTTTTCATAATTTGATCTGGCAGAAAATGCCATTGGGCGAAAATTATTGCTATCTTCGAAATGCTCAATATTTGCAAAATAATTCACCAACTGATTATGAGTGGAAAACAATTGATTAATTCTGTTTGCTCTAGACTGAATTAGACTCATCATCTGCCATTCATTCTCATTTTGCTCTTTAATTTGCGGACGATATTTCGTGCATAAGGTAACTGAGCAAACCAATTCTTAACCTTGTAGTCAATCTCATTTATTCTTATCTTCATCAAAAAGTTTATAACGAAGAAATTCCAACCGTATTCGATATGTTCAATATGGGAGAATGGCTCTTTATCTCTGGTAATAAACAGATATATGTGCAAATCTGAATTTTTCCACGAATTAATTACTTTGCTAGAAACATAACCACCACTGTTCGAACGAACTAAAAATGGAAAAAGCACGTCATGATTTTCAACAAAAAATAAATTGTATTGTGCTGGATATTCATTCTTCACACGGAGAACACTATAAATAGTTTGGTCATGGCGGTGTGTATTTCTCGGGCCTTTTACAATTTCGGGATTCGCAGCATATTTCATGGCAGCGAAAGCGAGTTTGCTGGCTGAATGTCCTCGAAGATAACCCATAACACCTGCATTTACCATCATTGAATTTCTAACAATTTCATCATCGGCACCCAATAACTCTAGAGATTTTTGGTGAGACAAATTGCCAATTATGAAGCTTGGGTGATCCACAGGAGTAACACAAAACATATAGCCATCACTTTCTATGGTTAAAAAAATGTCTTCCAGGCTTGATTGAATTTCGACTCCTGCGTCCAACCATAGTACAGCGTTCCCAAAACTTAATGCATCCCAAATTGCAGCCGTTTTCCAGGCAAAGTGCTCAATCTCCAAATAGTGTGGGCAAAATTCGGGCACTTGTTTCAAAACGACTTTCTTGATTC
>CAZLNX010000533.1:0-3602 GCA_964560795.1 uncultured Anaerolineales bacterium
AAGTCCAGTTTTCAAGGTCCAGGGCACTTCTTGCAGGCAGACAATGTCAGGAGAATATTGAAGGATTTCATCTGCAACAAGATCTAATCTCTGGGGGAGAAATTCGAATTTGGGAAATCCATGCAGCATATTGAGAGACATGACACTCAGGATTTCATCTGCTTCCGCATGAAAGTCTGAATTGCTACAGCCCTGTAAGCAACCTTCGACTAGCAGCCCTGAACGGCTCACATTGAGAATCAATAAGGTTAACAACACAACGATGAATAGCACAATGCGAAAACGTTGTCCCATTATCAGGCTCATCAAGATCGCCTAGCCATACCCCTCCCCCAGTTCCTTGATCCCCAACAATGCGGCCAACACATCGGGGGGCACACCGACATCGGGCACTTGGTACGATTGCTCCTGGTCGGCTCGTTCACGCAGAGCACGCCAGAGAAGTTTGCGCTCATCAGAACGAACTACCAGATCGTTGACAGTTTCTGCGCTAAGCAAGTATTCCCCAGTTGTATACAGAAACGTAATTCGCTTCCAGCGCTCGGCCCATATCGGATGTGGGAGAACTACTAAGGGATCAAGCTGAATCTTGAAGTACTCCTCACCAGCCCTGGGGTGGTCAGGTTCATCCCTGAGCAGTTCTGCGCGAGTTGTCAACTCATGACCACGCACTGGTGCAATATATTCAATGCACCATTTCCGCTCACCAAATGATGCCGGCTGGTAAAAAGCCAAATAATCCACAGCAACAACTTTCGGCGCCGTAGCCAGTGGTATCCGATACCAACCCAATACGCGCACCATCTCTAAATCGCGCGGTGAGGGGAGAAAGGTCACTAAGACCAAAGAAGTTGGTTCTGGCAAGTTCATGTAAAACCCCTTTAATAAAAAAGTATCCTGATGACACCCATTCAAGTGCTACATCAGGATACTCGATTTTGACCTAGCTTTCAATAGCTCCTAGCCCAAACCAACCTTATCGTTGAATTTTCCGATCAATTCATCCATTTCAGGAATCTGTGCTTGGAAGTCGGTCCAGTAGTCACGTCCATACCACTGTTCTTGGATCTCTTCATAGGTGCGACCTTGCTGCTCTACCCAGGTGAAGTATTTAAGTTGATGCACGCGGCGACGATCCTCGTAGCGTAGTTCGAGCAAGTTATCGGTGGATTCACCCTGCAGCCAGCGAGCGAAATCGGCGGCGGCATCGGTCTCGGCGTATTCGCCAAATTCTTCATGCATCTCTTCCAGGCGACTCTGATAAAGCTCCATGGAGTCCGTCAGCACTGTGAACATGATGTCGTTCTCATCCATCTCGTAGTACTTGGCAGCCTTGATCGCTGATAACACATTGGAGATGCCAGAGAAACCCAACAGGTCAAGCTGCTCGACAACGTCGACGGGCACGCCCTGTTTGGCCAGATATTCACGACCAGCTGGCTCATTGAACAAGCGAGAAATGTTGACCACGGCGTTGTCATCAATGGCAACGATCATGTCGGTGTTCTTGGTGTTGTGCACCCAAGGGACGTGTTTGTCGCCGATACCCTCAATGCGGTGAGAGCCATAGCCGTTCTCCAGCAACGTGGGGCACTGCAGTGCCTCGCTGGCGACGATCTTGCTGTCGGGAAAGAGTTGCTTCATGTAATCACCGCTGGCGATGGTGCCTGCAGAACCGGTGGCTGAGGCCATACCGCGATATGTGTCTCTGGGACCCATTACCTGTTTGAGAACTTCTTCCATAGCATGCCCAGTGACTTCGTAATGCCACAGGTAGTTGCCAAACTCTTCGAATTGGTTGAAGATCATCAGATCCTGTCCGGATTCGCGCAGCTCCCAACATTTATCAAAGATTTCTTTGACGTTAGATTCGGAGCCAGGAGTCTTGATGGTTTCGCCAGCGATATTGGCCAACCAATCGAAGCGCTCTTTGCTCATGCCTTCTGGCAAAATGGCAATAGACTCACAACCCAGCAGAGCGGAGTCATAAGCACCACCGCGGCAGAAATTACCCGTGGAAGGCCAGACTGCCTTCTGAGTGGTAGGGTCGTACTGACCTGTAACCAGGCGTGGTACCAGACACCCGAAGGCGGCACCAACCTTGTGAGCGCCGGTGGGGAACCACTTCCCAACGAGAACTATAATCCGAGCGGGAACACCAGTCAGGCTGGAAGGAAGCTCTAAATAATTCACGTCACCAAATTTGCCACCGCTGGCCTTGGGCTCATTATGCCAATTGATGCGGAACAAATTTCGGGGATGCACATCCCACAGACCGATGGAAGCTAATTCATCTTTGAACTTATCAGGGATAAGCGAAGGGTCTTTCATCTGCGCGAAGGTAGGGATGATGATATTCTGCTCACGGGCGCGTTGTACGGCGCGCTCGAGGCGGTCTTCGATAATTGTTAAGTCGATGGTATACATGGGGATCTCCAGAGGAAAGTAGAATTATAAGAGAATTCAGTTGTCAGACAACTTGATTATATCTTACAATTCGAAATAAGTTAAGTTGTCTGACAACTAGATTCCGAACATTTTTTTACTATTCGGGCCTTATGCTAGATAGGGAAAGCCAGAGCTTTGATCTGAAGGAACTTTGGCTTGCCCAACAAACGGTTGATATAAATGCAAAGTGTATGAGCAGTCAACTTGGTATAAAGCCGGGTACATAAACCCCAGAATGTGTGGGCATGATTTTTCTCAATGTTGAACTGTTCTGATAATTGGTCATTGACGGTTTCGATAATCTGGCGGATGGAGTTGTAAACTTTCTTCCAATAAGCCGATAGCTGTATTTTCTGATTGCGCCGAGGTATGGTTCTCAAATACAAACGATTTTGACGCCACAGTACAGCTGCTTTATCAGCGCAAATGTAGGCTTTATCACCAAGAACATCTAGATCGGTATGTTCAGAAAGCATCTCAAAGCCCACTTCCAAATCTGTAGCATTGGCTGGAGCTAGTTCGAAATCCAAGATCACACCACCCATCGTGATCAAGAGATGAAGTTTGTAACCAAAGATAGTTTCTTTTTTTGAAGGTACTTTTCCATAAGCTGCTTGATAGGCTTTCCAATCCCCAGTGGAACCGGGCACAAGATAGAACTGAACCACAGGAATGGGCAGGCTGTCGATTACACATTGGGTATCCTGCGCAACATCCAGCAATTGCAATACTGTGCGGCGAATTAGATTGAAGGCCAGCATCAGATTGCGCCGACGACGATTGAAACGACTTTGAGAAGGAATATGTGGAAACATATCTTGATGTTCATGCCAGTAACTCAACATTTCTGTCTCTACTTCCCAGCCGCGGCACTCACCAACGATTGCCATGGTAATAAGTTCGCTATCGCTACAAGTCGGTTTTGGCCCAGGTCGCTTGAAGAGTGGTGCAATTTGTTCAAAAATATCATCAACGATCAGATACATATATGTACAGAAATCTTCAAAGTCGTTTATCATTGGTTTGTCCTCCGGGTGTTTGGGTATGTTTTGATCGGCAACCCAATATTACCTCGGAGGACTTCACTTTATTCATTTGGAACTAGTAGTTTGCCAAAACTGGTTTGACGGATAAGAAAAAATGTGGCATTCTTC
>CAZLNX010000534.1:0-3585 GCA_964560795.1 uncultured Anaerolineales bacterium
GCCTTTTGAAACCCTGCTGCTCCCCCGTGAACACGTGCTGCGTATCCCCGATTTGAATGCTGACCAGCGTGGTGCCCTGGCCGATATACTAAAACGACTGCTTACCCGCTATGATAATCTCTTTGAAACTTCTTTCCCCTACTCCATGGGCTGGCATGGTGCTCCGTTCAACGAGCAAGATAATCAACACTGGCAGCTTCACGCCCATTTCTATCCACCTCTCTTACGTTCGGCGACGGTAAAGAAATTTATGGTCGGCTATGAAATGCTGGCCGAATCCCAACGTGATATAACCGCAGAACAGGCTGCCGATCGATTACGTTCTGTTTTAGACGTTCATTACAAAAAGGCTCATGGGATTTCCAGATGAAAATCCAAGAATTCACCGAGCTGGAATTATCTATGACAGGAAGGATTTCGACGTAGTAGCTGCCCGACTGGCATCAGGGGAAAAGCCATCCGCGCCAATTTTGTCTGAAAATGCTTCTGTAACCGGAGCACCCCCTACTAATATCTTTACTAATTCTCGTATCCCAGCATCTTATAGCGATTTGATAGTAATGGAGAAACAATGTGGTGAACTGAACTTTCAGTATCTATGGCGGGAATCCCCTTATGCAGTGACCATGATTCCACATGCTCAACAGATTGATCTGGTTCAATTTGTTCCAATGGACCTAAAGTCTCTACTTCAATCAGGCTGTGATCGGTATAGAATTCCACGTTTACATTTTTATCAGGATACTCTTTACCAGTTTTAATCTCGAATTGTTTAATAAACAGAACATCACCCCACTGATAAGCTGTCCATCCAGCTGGCACCCAAAATCCAGCCTTTTGAGGCTCCTGATTCTCAGGATCTTGAGACAAAAAGACATATTCACGTCCCCAGGCCCACCTCGGGTCTGACATATCGGTATAAGTCCAAAGGGACACACAACCTGTGGGTTGCAAGTCATCATGATGCGTGCCACGCGGCGGTAAAGGTGCAACAGCCTGTCCCCCTATTCGCATTGCCGATAACGCCCAGGGAGCCAGTTCAACTGGCCAAAGGTTTCGATTATATAATCGATGCACAACGGTGACTTCTGTAGTGTGGGCATCTAAGTAAATATCCAACTCTTTTTGAATTCCGTTGGGAGATTCAACGGGTTGCGTCACCCGCAAAAATCTATCCATTTCTTCATAAGCAACAGAAATATTGTCGGGATAATGGGACCGTGGGTCTGCCTGTGGAGCGTGGGAGAGGCGATGTCCACCATACACATGCCATGTATCTCCCTCACTTTGGCCCAATGTCTCAGGAAGCTCAACGAAAAGATTCTCTTCTTCGACAAATCCATAGCGGATAACCCGTGGACCAATCGCTGTCAGAATAACGAGATCAACCAAATGATTAGAAAGCCGCAGAGAATTGGCCCACCCTTTATAGTTGATTGTTTCGATCTTCATCTAGTTTATCCTTTGTCAGTTTATTGGATACTGCCAGTGCGCGTGGATGGCATCATAAAAAGCCAGTAGATTTTCTATGGGAGTCCCCGGCTGGATATTGTGGATGGAATTAAATATGTAACCTCCACCGGATGCCAGATCACGAATACTGCGCAACACCTCAGTTCGGACTTGTTCAGGCGTACCAAAAGGGAAAGTCCCTTGAGAGTCAACGCTGCCACCCCAGAATACGAGTTGGTCGCCAAATCGCTCCTTCAAAAGCTTCGGCTCCATATCCTTTGCCGTCCACTGAATGGGATTGAGAATATCAAACCCGGCTTCGATCATATCGGGGAGCAACGACAGAATTGCACCGTCAGAGTGCATGAAGGTTTTCCAGGCTGTGTTTTCGTGGATCCAATCATTAAGCGCCTTGTGGAAAGGCTTAAACAAATCGCAGTAAGTTTTTGCCGACATAAAGGCCCGATCTTGGGCACCGAAATCAGTCCCGGTGAGAAAGACAATTTGAACTTTGTTGCCAACAACTTCAAAAACCTTGGCCATATTTTGTAGCGATATTTCAGTCTGACGTTCAAAGATTTCGTAAACGTAATCTCTTCTGGTAAGGGTGCTGATATACCATTCTTCAACATCGCGGATCCCATTTGGATGCTTGAGCCAGGGTGCAGGCACCAGGGCAATATCCCCAATAGCTGTGCCACCAAAATTGGCATAGATGGCTCGATCAGTCTCTGTATATAAGCGATCCACCTCACGTCCAAAAAACGCTAAATCGTCATCGGAGATCAGACCAAACTCTTCGAGGTTATCTTCAACATTCAGATTGGTGTCATCAATAGGCGGCTGTCGAATGATCGAATCGAAATAAAAACCACCCTGAGGCATACGACCACTAGGCGGTGCAGACTTATCCCCATCAGGGTATGCCAATAGATCTCCATTTTCTTCAACTTGTGTGTTAAAGTGCTCTGAGACCAACACTGGTGTACCATCGAAGGTCGTCCAGGGTTTCCAACCCTCATTCTTATAGCCGAACATAGTGTTGGGGGGATTGACCCCTACAAGGTCTGCCCTTAATGCATCGAGCAAATCGGTTTTGATCTCCCCGAGCATCTGATATGGTTCAATTATTTTTACAGGCGTTCCAGGCTCATCCAAGCCAAGGGCTTGACGTAAAGCATAAACCATACTGACATGCATTCCTGTTTGAAACCCCGCTCCCAAATCAAGCGGTATGCGATCTGGTTCTTTGTGCTCAAGAGCAAGCGTCACACGTTCTCTAGAATTCATATTGGTTCTCCAGTAATTAAAGGACTGGCAAAGTTGTTTGTCAAATATTATGGAATACAAAAATACCTAAAACAATAGCTTCGCTTGCTATATAATGGACAATCTTATGATAGAGCAAAAAAATGGGGTTTTCTAAAACTGTTGGGCTAATCCGGATGCGCCCGAAAATCTGTTGGTGACAGTCCAACCACCTTTTTGAATATGCGAGAAAAATAATAGGGGTCTTTATAGCCAATTTCGTAACTGATCTCGCGAACCGTTTTATCTGTAAAACTAAGCAGCATGGCAGCGTGTTGGACTTTCAGATGAATGAAGTAATCTGTTGGTGAAAACCCGGTTTGTTCTCTAAAAAGCCGAGAAAAATGAGATTTAGAAAGGTTTGCTTGATCAGCCATATCTTGAAGTGAAAGTGTCTTATCCAAATTGTTGCTAAGATAATCCAGGCTTCTATCAAGATTGCGAGATTGACTGGTGCGTAATATCGGCGAAAAAGAACTGTTATTAAAAAATAGGTTACCCAACAAACAATGCAAGGTTTGCGTCACATGAACCATCCGCTGCCAAGCAAAACTCCCCAAAAATGCTCCATAACATTCACGAAATAGCTGCTCCAATGTAATCACTGTGTCAGAAGCCACATCCATCGTGTACACATCATCCAAAAGCAAATGTGGGAAATAGTCTGCAATTGCGCCCATAAAATGAACCCAATGGATAGACCAGGGATTATCATTATTGGCACCATAAATGTGGGGCATTTTTCGCGGAACCACCAGTGCCTGATTGGCATCTATACTGATCAAAAATAGGTTTTGTGAGAAACGGATAGTCGGGTAGACTTGG
>CAZLNX010000535.1:0-3557 GCA_964560795.1 uncultured Anaerolineales bacterium
AAGACGGTAAAACATTGATTATCCACGAACAGGAAGCTGCGATTATTCAGCAGATTTACACTTGGTATGTGGTGGGAGATGAGACTGGCAAACGCCTATCCTCTCGGGCGATTGCTGAGAAGCTAACAGCTGTGAAGGTACCAACATGGGCGGATTTGCGTAGTGATTATCATAAAAAGCGCAAAAGGGGGGAATGGTCATGGAGAATGGTGATTCGAATATTGAAGAGAGAAACCTATGCAGGAAGATGGCATTATGGCAAAAGAAATTGTTTTACCGGAGAGGTAAATTCTCGTGATCATTGGCTAACCTTTGAAGTACCTGCTATCTTAGATGAAGATTTATGGCAGAGAGCACAAACCCAGCGAAAACAAAATAAGACTGAATCAAAGAGGAATACAAAGAGGGAATTTCTTGTAGGACGCCGATCTCGTTGTGGATTATGCGGGAGTAGTGTGAACGGCTACTCGGTAAAAGGTGGAAACAAATATTATGAATACTATCGTTGCAATGGGTATATGGGAAATATTGCAAATGTGAAATGTGATTTGCCGAGTTTTCGCGCTAACCATGTTGATGCTGTTGTATGGGAATGGGTAAAATCATTTTTGGAAAACCCCTCAGCCTTGGAAGAAGGCCTTGATTCCTACCAGGATGAAAAAGAAAAGTACTGTGCGCCTCTACGAGAGCGATTGGAGGTTATTGATGATCTATGGAATGATACGAAGCTACAGCTTGACAGAGTGCTTGATCTATATATTACAGGCGATTTCCCAAAAGATATTTTAGTGGATAGAAAACAAAGGTTAGAGGACACGCTAGAAGCATTAGATCAAGAACGTAAAGAATTATCGTTTCGTTTAGAAACGCAAAAGCTAACAGAGAAACAGATACAGAGAATTCAGGAATTTTCAGAAGTAGTAGCTGAAGGATTGGGAAGAGCGGAAGGAAATTTTGAGGCTCGAAGGCAAATTATTGAGCTTTTGGATGTCAGAGTTACTCTAACGGTAGAAGATGGTGAAAAAGTGGTTTATGTTCGATGTATTTTGGGTGATGATTCTTTATCGGTTGATGACCCTACTACTCGAAGTGGGGTACCAACCAAAAGTCATCCACACTATAGCGCGCAAAGCCACCACCGACCACATCATACATACCGCCTTTCGCCATGGCTCGCAAAGCGTGCGTGGCCATGTCAAGGGCCATGCGATCACCACCTGTGGCACGCCGCAGCAGGAATTCAATGGCCATTGGTTGCGGAAACTTTGGAGCCCGTCCCCATCCGCCATTCTTCCAGTCATAGGCTTGTGCCAGCCGCATAGAAGCTTCACCGAGAATTGATGGATCGAGCTCTTCTCCAGTAACGCTCACTGCATCGGATTGTGCCAAATGTTGAGTGATCTTTTCTCCGCTTTCGATGATTTTTTCTCGATCTTCCCGCCAAACTCGTTCGACACTCAGGAGAACTTCCCGAAAAGAAGGCATGCGGTGGCGTGGTTCAGGCGGGAAATAGGTTCCACCATAGAAGGGTTGACCTCCGGGAGTAAGAAATACGCTCATTGGCCAGCCACCCTGCCCGGTCATCGCCACGACCGCCTGCATGTAGATGTTGTCAATGTCTGGGCGTTCCTCGCGGTCAACTTTGATGTTGACGAAATGCTCGTTCATCAGCGCCGCGGTATCGGGATCTTCGAAGGACTCATGTTCCATGACATGGCACCAATGGCAAGCCGCGTACCCAACGCTCAGAAAGATGGGCTTATCCTCGCGGCGGGATTTTTCCAGCGCCTCTTCACCCCAGGGATACCAGTCGACGGGATTTTCTGCATGCTGCAGCAAATAGGGAGAGTTTTCATCTGCTAATCGGTTAGGCATGTTTTCCTCAATTAGGGTTGTTACGAAAAGGCCCGAACGTAGTTGTTCGGGCTTCTGTGTGTCTTCTTACTTAGAGATTCCGTGCAAGAACGGTCTTACGTTTTACTCTCCAAATTCTAGTTCGAAATCGACGTTATCATCCCAGCCATTTGCTGTTTCCAGTTCAATCTCACTGAAGAGTGTGGCTTGGGTGGCACGCACGAAACGACGCTTGACTAATTCAAGCATGGCGAGGAATGTAACCACCACATCAAGACGTGTGCGTTGCTCCCCCAAAATCTGGCTGAAAGAGCTGCGATTGGCTGTTCTCAATGTTTTGACGATGTGATCGATTTTCTTCCGGATGGTCACTCGGGGAATTGAAACGACAGTTCCGAGTTCGGGCCGGTTATCAATATTGGAAAAAACTTCTTCGGCCAGTGCATACAAATCAGTTGCCGTAAATTCTCCGAAATCCACCTTTTCCTGTACTTTAGGGGGTGCTGCCAGTCGAAGGTAAGAACGCAGTCCTTCTGATTCGCGCTGATCTAGGATATTGGCAATTTCTTTGAATTTCTTGTAGGCGAGTAATTGCCGCGCTAGCGCTTCCCCAGGATCTTCTTCGCCTTCTTCTCGGGCAGGCGGCCGCGGCAGCAACGCTTCGGACTTGATCTGTAATAATTTTGCCGCAATGACCAGGAAAGCAGAGACCTCTTCAGGTTCCTGTTCTTCCATGTCGCGGATATGCGCCAGATATTGATCGGTAACCTGGGCGAGGGCCAGCTTGGTGATATCTAATTCTGCCTGTTCAATAAGTTGAAGCAGTAAATCCAGGGGCCCCTCGAAGACGGGGGTCACGACTTTATAATCACCCATCTGCTGAGTAGCGAAGTCGAATTTCATGCCCGTGATTATACCTGACATTGATATATTGTCATGTTCTAAGAATTGATGTCACAATAGTGGCAATAGTTTCCATGGAAGCATTTTCTCGAGAGAAGTAACGCCTTTTGGAAAAAGGCGTGTCGTTATTGTGGATATTGTTGAATGTTTTGAAATGTTTTCGCGACCCATTGCACCCCGATTGTACCCAAAATACGAAAGGCTACTTTCAACTTCTAAAAGTGTTCAGTTTGGAAAAATCTATCGCCGCGATTGACAAAATATATTGTGACATACAGTGTTTTTGTTAATAAATGCATTTGAATACCATCTATACTGGGTTAGCAATTTAGTTTTTTGAATGACTAGAAAATCTTGATCTTCTAACCAATTGATAAGTGCCGATTTATCGTCGTAATACCCTGGTTGTCTGTACTATTTTGCCTCATTTGTGCAGTCAATAGGGTCTAATCTGTGCATATTTTGTCAACTTACTATTCTGTATCAGGAAAACTGTAAAAAATTGCACCGGATTAAGTTATGAAAGGCGACTCATAAAACAATTCCATCAATTAATTTAGCTGCAATAAATTTCTCTCTGGTAACAAACAGTATTAATCTCTCAAACCACTCGATGATGTATGCGGTTCGAGATGTGACGCCTTGCAGAACTTCATGAATTAGTTACGCTGTTCCTGAGTGATTCCCGCTGTTAGATCTATTGATTTCAGTTTTAGAGTCAAAGATAGTACAATATCCAATATCAAATTATACTAATCGCGAATAGGATTTGTGAGAATTAGGATGATTGAGGAGCCTGC
>CAZLNX010000536.1:0-3553 GCA_964560795.1 uncultured Anaerolineales bacterium
AACTTTTGCTGTTTTGAGGAGGGTCTAGCACCCTTTTTGCAGTAGAGTCATTGAAGATTTAGAATCAAAAATGCGCTGGTTCAGGAATAAAACCAGCGCATTTTTTAGAAGTTTAATAGTTTCTTATGCGCTATCTCGCATCAGATTGTATATTGGGTATTCCACCTCAACAGTTTGAACAGCAGCTTCGGGCTTATCGATAAAACTGGTAAGGAAATTTATAAAGCGGTAGATATCAGCAAAGTTCGTGGCTATGCCTACTGAAATGCGGATAGTACTGGGATTACGATTATGCTCCTTGCGCGCCCAATCAAAGAAGAAATCAAACGACATGGGTTCCGAGCGATTGAAAGCTTGAGCCATTTCATCTCTGGTCAAATCGTGGACAATCTCACCCGTACCGGGGTTGCAAAAGCATCCGGTTCTAAGGGAAATGTTTTCTCGGTTCGCTAATGCTTCCACCTTACGGTAATCAAGACGGATTCCTTCTGGATCATCCAGACTAAAGGCAATTGTGCCGCCTCGCTCGACTGTATTGGTGGGCCCAAAGATTTGCACCAGGGGGGTGCCATTACTGTGCCGAATGGCAGTCATTTGGTCAAGAAGCCAACCTGTGAGGCAATCTACTCGCTCGTGGATAGTGCCAATTCCGATTTTAGATATATGGCGCAGGCCAATTTCAATGGCTGGAAGGTTCAAAAAATTTATCGTACCGTCTTCGAAGCCAGCCTCATTTTCTAAAAGGTAGTGCCAACCTTCTCCTTGAACAGATGTTATTGAAATTGTTCCACCTGCAAACCAGGGACGAACAAGTTTTTTCAATGTACTCTTTCGGGCCAGCAAACAACCAACTCCGGTGGGATATCCGAACATCTTGTAGAAGGACAGCGACACAAAGTCGGGTTTCCACTTATTAAGGTCAAGCCGGTTCGTAGGGACAAAAGCTGCGGCATCAAGCAGCACATCCCAACCTTTAGCGTGAGCTTTTTCGATCCACTCCAAGGAATGCTGCACCCCTGTGAAATTAGATTGAGCAGAATAGGCGAATAGATTGAAGCTATCAGGTTTAACTCGATCTAACTCAGCATTCAGAGCTTGATCGTCAAAACGAAGCTCGGGCAATACTGATGGCAAATAGGTAACTTCAGCGCCTTTCGCCTGGGCATACTCTCGAATTCCGTTCACAGAATTATGATTATCAAACGCAGGAAGAAAGCGTCCACCTTTATGAAAAGGATACGCTTCACCAACTAGTTTTAACGCTCCACTGGCATTTGGTGTGAATATAGCAGTGTATTCATCGGGATTGGCGTTGAAATATTTGAGCACATATGCGCGAGCCTGCTCTGTAAGATGAGTCATCGCAAGAGATGTAGGGTTTTTTGAGTGAGGATTACCAAATACACCTTCTTCTAACAACTCCACATGATGGCGTAACTGCGAAGAAGCATATAATCCCCCACCTGTATAATCCAGGTAGATCTGATTGAGCCGGTCAAGACGGCTGTATTCGCTATCTCTTAACTCATCAATAGTTTTTGTTGAATCAAAACATGGATAATTCTTGCGAAATTTTTCATATGCAGCATCCATATTTTCAATTGAGAAATCTGAACTAGAGTTTTTCATCAGGTTTTGGACTCCTATTACCCAACAATGGTTATTCAAACTGTGATAATTATAGCAACACTGTCAATCATATTGTACCGAGATACATACATGACTCCTCTGAATAAACTAACAGACAGGGGAACCCGCCGGGATATATGGGGGTAGTTGCTCCGCAACTACCCCCATATATCCCGGTGGAAAACTTGCTTGGTGGCTTTTTGCAGTAGAGTCATGGGTGCAAATTGTGGACCAGAACCTTTGAAATGGGATTATTTCGGTATAATCTTGGTAGTGTTGCCAATTCAGGAATCTGCAAGAGTACAAACTACATTATCCATTCATCCACTTTGGGAGAAAATCCCTTGAAAGCAAAACGGCCTAGTCATGAGCTCTGTTCAGAAATTACTACAATCGCCAGCCGTTCGTCAAATTCCCTGGCAAAGAATTAGCTATCTGCTTGTGGGGGCGCTGTTGGTTGGGTGGCTGCTAAATACGCCGGAAGGCTTACTCGGTAAGGCAGATGCTGTAGGGTACGCGGTCTGCCACCGCATCGATCTGCGCTCCTTTCACCTTGGTGACCGCCAGTTTTCCATGTGCGCTCGCTGCAGCGGACAGTATCTCGGAGCCATGCTGGGGTTTATTTTCCAGATAGCTCAAGGGAGACGGCGCGCAGGCCAACCTCCGCGGGGCGTTTTGTTTGTGTTGGGAGGCTTGGCGTTGGTGTGGGCGCTTGATGGCTTCAATTCATTTCTCCACTTGCAGCCGGATTTATTTTCGCGATTCTTCCTTTATGATCCCAACAACACATTGCGTGTTTTGACAGGGACGGGTTTAGGGCTGGGGATTAGTGTGATTGTATTGCCGGCTTTTAACCAGACTATGTGGAAGCGGTGGAGCCCCAAACCTGCTCTGAGTGGATATGCCTCCTTGGGGGGGATGCTTGCCTTGGGACTCATTATGGCCATTCTTGTACTCACTGAAAACCCGTTGATACTCTATCCTTTGGCTCTGATCAGCGCTGCTGGGGTTCTCGTGATCCTGACTCTGGTTTATTCGATGGTCTGGGTTATGCTCTTCAAGCTCGAGAATCGCTTTGATTCACTGAGAGAGATGACATTTCCCCTAGTGGCCGGATTCGCAACAGCATTGGCCCAAATTGCAGCACTGGATTTTATTCGCTATCTACTCACCGGCACCTGGGATGGATTTCATTTCGGGTGATAAAACATGCTATGTAGGAGAAACTCGGTATCCAGTTTTGACGTATAAGATATTGAGTGGATGAAGAAACCGAGATTCTTCAAGAAAGGAAAATGACTTATGGATATTTTCACCGCTTTTGGATTATCAGCCAGCGCTGGATTGAACGCTTATATTCCTTTGTTGGTTGTAGCATTCGTGGCGCGCTTCACTGAATGGATTGAGTTAAACTCACCTTGGGACACAATGGAAAGTTGGTGGGTGATCGGTGTATTGATTGTGCTGTCCCTGGTAGAGTTCTTCGCGGATAAAGTTCCTGCCGTAAACCATATCAACGACATTATCCAAACCTTTGTGCGACCAGCGGCTGGGGCGGTTGTATTTGCAGCCAGCGCCCAGGTTGGGGAAGTCAACCCGATTTTGGCCATGGTTGCTGGTTTGTTGATTGCCGGCAGTGTTCATGTTGCCAAGTCCGCGGCAGTACGCCCGGCACTTACAGCCACAACTGGTGGGGCAGCCAATGTCCCTGTCAGCATCGCTGAGGATATCCTATCGACAATTCTGTCAATTTTAGCGATTGTGATACCGGTGTTGATCGCGGCGATCATTATATTGGTTGTGTCTTGGATTATCTGGTGGATGTGGCGCAGGGCAAACCGTAAAGCAGCCGCCTGATTGGTTAATAAGGAAGTAATTGAAACTTATCAAAAGTGAATAGATCGTGCATCATGGTTGTGAACAC
>CAZLNX010000537.1:0-3551 GCA_964560795.1 uncultured Anaerolineales bacterium
AGACCTGATCTTCTTGTTTTTTGTGCAAACTTTTTACTGTTAAGGTACTAAATCCCGGACGCATAGGGCGGTTGCCGGTCGGCTGGAGGATTTGGCTATCTGCATCGAAGCGAAACAAAGGAGAGAAGGTCGGGCGCCCGGCGGTTTTCTCCACGATAGGAGAGACTTCAACGACTTCGCGCACCATCTGCCCGTATTGGTAATCGCGCTCGATGTACACGATGGTGGTTACTGCCTCGGCGAAGCTCTGGGCGATCTGGGCTTCCGACATGCGCTGCGCATCAGGGTGGGACTGCACCACCTGTAGGAAGCGCGGCCAGGCGTGCTCGGCGCTGGTGGCGTGGATGGTAAAGGCCGAATGCCCGTGTCCCGTAGAAGCAGCCCGGACGAGCTCCCAGGCCTCAGGACCGCGGGCCTCGCCGATTACAACCCCATGCGGGCGCGAGCGCAATGCCGCTCGGATTAGGTCATACATGGTCACCGCAGGTGGCCCACCGATGATAGAAGGACGTGTCACCGCGTAGACGATATTCCCAGTATCGCTTTTCTTGTCGCCATCCCATCCGTTGAGCACGATCTCATTGCTGTCTTCGATGATGAAAAGGCGCAGCGCGCCGGGAGGGTAGTAATCAATCATCTCTTGCAGGATACGTTGGCTTACAAAGGTCTTCCCTGATCCTGTGGATCCCGCCACGATCATCGTGCCCCCATGAACCATCACGGCCAGCAGGTAATTTGCCACTTCAGGCGTGATCACGCCGTTTCCCTGGGGGAAGTCAACCGGGGAGAATGGAGGCCGCTTCACCGGAGGCAGACGGCTCTGGCACAGGAAAGCCAGGCTTTTTCTCTGTTGGTATTCTTCCCTCGTGCGGTAGTTGCTGACACGGATGGTGATTGTATCCCCATAAGGAGAAGCCGGTGGCATGATGTAGTTGATGCGCAACCCCTTGCGGCGGATACCTTCTCCGGGAACCGGTACCATGACCTGGAGCATAGCATCGGACACAGGATAATCAGGTGAAGGGGGACGTTGAGCAGCCCGGTCGATCAGTACGCGCAAGGCGTCCCCAACGCTTGGCGGTGCTTCTGTTGCATATTCCCAGCCTTGGCCAGTGGTGTAGATATAAATGTGCCCTAAGTTGATGGCAATGTCTTCCACGTCAGGACGGGCAATCAAAGCCAACAATGATCCTAAACCAGACAACTCGCCAATCAGACGGGTGAGATATTCTTCCGGCAGAACCAGGCCCTGGTTGGCTGCCTTCTCTTGAACTTTATCGAAAACATCACGAGCTAACGCTTCGATATCTGTGGTAGAGAGATGTCCTTGTCTGGCCTGGGTAGCCTTCTCGGCGCGCCCCTCTTCCAGGAGCGTTTCCCACCAGTGTTGGAGTTCATCTTCGTCGTGTTCATCGACGGTCGGTTTGATCGATTGGTCGGTGAGTTCGAAAGGGGATTTTGGCACTTATGTTCTCCTGCTAATAGCTTTCCATGTGTTCAAATTCTTCAGTGCACTTGCTGGTAGTGTGGAGAATCAGGAACGAAAGAGGCCGCCAAGAAATCCCCTACGTTTCTTGGAATGTCCGTCTATCAAGCCAACCCGAGCAGCTCCCTCCCGTACCGCGGGGACGAAGTTGACCCCAAAACCAACCAGCGCGTCAGCAAACGCGCCCAGCTCTTCTAACCGCTCTCGCTTTTGCCGCCAGATCAGGATATCGTCCCGCCGATCGCTGTTCACAGCCTGGCTAGCCAGGGTAGCATCCACAAAGGGGATAATGCCGTTGGGTGTTATATCTAAAGAGATGTTGTCTTCTTTCAATGATTTCTCCAGCAACCTGTGAGCTTCTTTGAAACCATTCGGCGTGACCTGGTTGTAGCACAGCTTGACCCGGCTGCCGATGAACTCATGGGCTGCCTCTCGCCCGACGGCGTCTCCCATCGAACGGATCATGCGGGTGATCCAACGCCGGGTTTCCGCCAGGTCGGGGATCTCCGGTTTGATCACGATGGCGATACCTTCAGCAAGCTGCAAGGCAGCCCGGTGGACCACATGGGCCGGGTTGATGCCCACATCCACGACTAACACACCACCCGAAGCGACAGCGGCTTCATACAAACCACTAAGGGCCTCTATGACGCGTTCCTCGTCTTGCAGAGCTTTATCTCCCAGGTCATCCGTGATCAGGCCGGGAAGCACCTTGAGTGTCGGCAGTTCGTCTATGGGAGTAAAGGCGTCCAGGTAAGCCGCGCCGGAGGCAATCGCTTCCATGGGCATATCAGAACGCGACAATACCCGCTTGCGTAACAGGCCAATCATTGTTTTCTTGACTCGCCTGAGGCGCAGGTGATACTGCAATGAACCAGCGTTGCCGTCAGCGTCCACCAGATAGGTGGTGATGCCGCTCAGAGCATAGAGCACGGCCAGGTTGACGGCCATGGTGGTTTTGCCCGTGCCCCCCTTCGGTGATGTGACGGCGATCTTGCGCACGGCCATGCCGGATTGGATGCGAGCGCTCATATCACTGCCCAGCACCGCACGCCGATACTGCTCGGCTGCATCGCGACCGCCCTTGTCGGCGCGCCGGATTTCATCGAAAAGGCGGTTCGTTTCGACCTCAGAGAGTGGGTAGGCATAAGCGGGGATGCCCGAGCCGTTAGCCCAGGCTGCCAACCCATCCGACTCCCCGGCAACGACAAAGATCATCTTGCCCCGTTCAGCAGCTTGTAACAGGCTGTCAGGGGAGACAGATGCCTCCGGGGAAACCACTACAACACCCTTGAAGTCGAATAGATCCGTGTGCTGGGGGGTGAAGGTAGCTAGTTGCGCTGCAACGCTGTGCCCCTGTTCGGACAGTTGTAGATTCAGGCGGGAAGTCGTTGTGCCTGCGCCGAGTAATAGGATTTGCATAATGGGTTTCTCCCTTTACGGGTTGGTGGCCGTTGGGGTAGCCGTTAGATCGCTTGGCTCAGCCGGGGCAGTGGGTGTTTCTGCCGAGGCAGCCACGGTGGGAGTCGCTGATGCCAAATGCACTTGCGGTATTTCAGCAGGGGCTTCTTCTGCGTTTTCCCCTCCCAGGGATTCCTGGCGGTCGGTCTTGAACATCTCTTCAAAGTCCCAATATGAAAATCCCGGGGTTGTCGCGTCCCATCCGTGAGCTAACAAGGAGATGATCAATTGATCGCCTTGCTGTATGGCCAAGGAGAGCGCCTCGCGGCTTTCGTTGGGGATCAGCAGGATGAGCATCTTGCTCTGCTGGTCATTGGTGAAATAGGCCGTCTGGTCTTGAGATGGGTAGCCGTCGCCGCTTTCGCCTGAAGATTGTTGCTTCGGCAGCACTCCCTGGATAATAATCACCCGTATCCCCTCTGGAAACAGGTCTTTTGCTAAGGGGGGAAACCCTCGCGCTAAGGCAGCCTCGCGTTGTTGGGTTTCTTCATCTTCTTCGATTTCGACATCTGAGGTAGCTGTTATTTGCGCAACAAGGGTCAAGACTATTTCAGCAATTCCCGGAATAGGGGCAGTTGAGCTAAGGTGGAGCAGGAGAAAAGGG
>CAZLNX010000538.1:0-3550 GCA_964560795.1 uncultured Anaerolineales bacterium
CTATGATGGGGCTGCTACGCCGGGAGCTGGCGCGGCGCGATGCCACCACGATGGATGCTATCGCTTCGGGGGCGACCTTCCTGGAGGCCTTTACCACCATGGAAGACCTACCCACATTGAAGGTGCTGCCTGGTCTGATCACTGACGAACTGGGCGACAAAGCCTTACAGGATGAAGAGAAAGTCACCGAAGTGCTCAAGGGCCTGTATGATGCCAGCGTGGCCTCCGGCGGGGTGATCGTGGTGGATGTGGGCATCAACCCGGCCCACGTGGTACACCGGGCAGCCTTGCAGCTCTCCGAAGGCATTGCCATCATCATCAAACCCGAGATCCCCGACCTGGCCGAGACCCGCCGCTGGATCGCCCGCATGATCCGCTCGATGGGCGATGTGGTGGGTAGGGAGGCGGCCCATGAGTTCATCGGCAGCCGAGTCAAGCTGTGCTACAACCAGGTGGTGGGCAGCGGCTTCAAGACCGCACACAAGATGCTCCAGGAAGCCTTGCGAGAAGAAGCCATTCACATCGACATGACCCCCAACGGCATCATCCCGATGGTTGATGCGCATATGGCCGTGCATTCCGTCAACAGCGACCGGCGCGATGACATCCTGATCTGGCGCTACAAAAACGAACATCCGGAAGAATTGGCCGCTTTTGCAGACGCCCTGGTCGGCTTTGCCACCCACTTCGTGCCCACCGTACAGGAAGGGGCTGCCCGGGTGGGGATGCTGCCAAGGAACGACAAACCCAAACGGGGCATGTTCGGGAAGTTGTTCAGGAGGTAGAAGATGCCAGGCAACACAATTGTCGTTCCTTCTGTTGTGGGTGTGGGTCAAACCGACATGGGATTGCTCTCCCTGGGACAGTTCAGCCGCGGGCACAAGAAAGAACAACCTTTTGTGGTCACCTGGGATGGCGCCAGCTACCTGGTGGGTCCCCATGTGCACCGTTTCGCCCGCCCGGTCGAGCGCATGGATTTCCAGCGCCTGTCGGATGGCGTCGAGCTGCGGGCTTTGACATATGCTGCCCTGGGATTACTGCTTGGACCCGGACAATACCGTATCCAGATCGTGGCCGGGTTGCCCGTGGAGGTGATGATGGACGAGAGCCTGGCCAAACGCACGCGCCGGGGGCTGCGCTCCTGGTTGGTTGGAGAACACCGCTTCAAATTAGACGGAGAAGAGCACTCCTTCATTGTGCCTTCAGCCAGGGATGTGCAGGTGATGGCTCAACCTGCAGGCAGCTATTTCGCCTGGGGCTTGAGCGATCGCGGCCAATGGATACGCTCCCCTCGGGATCTCGAAGTGCAGGTTGCCATCTGTGACATCGGCTTCAACACGTTGGACGCTTTCACCATCCGGGAGGGCCGCCCTGAAGCCCGTTACACGGACGGTGATATCGTGGGGATGCGCCGGGCGGCGGAGATGTTCGCCCGTTCTCTGCGCGACCAGCATGGCGTAAAAATCTCCCTGCACGAGGCCGACCAATTATTGCGCCAGAAAACACCCCGCATGGATGTTGCTGGAGGCAAGATCGATTTAGCCCCACTAATCGAACAGGCTTTGGCCTCGACTGCCGGGGAGATCATCGCCTTTCTGGAAAGTCGTTGGGAAACGGGCAAACAGTTTGCCCACTTGTTTTTCACCGGCGGGGGTTCAGCCATGCTGCACGATTACCTGAAACCCCAATTCCCCTTTGGTACGTTGGTTGCCAATCCGGTAACGGCCAACTCCCTGGGATTGGCGCGTTACGCCCGGCGGATCTTCGATGGGGAGATCGCCATTGGCATGGATGCAGGCTTTGGGGGCTTCAAGGTGGCGAGGTTGTAGGATGGGGGCACATGAGGCCAAGTTGGGCCACATGGGGCCAGTAGACGACAACATATGAGTTGAGAAATATGATTCGATGCCGTTTCCGCTTATATCCAGGCCGAGATGATGAATTGATTGAGTGGGTCAAATCACTCGAAAACTTGCCCTACGGCGGGAAAGGCCAGGCGATCAAAGATGCCTTGCGCAAAGGGCTTAGCTTTTCTGAGCTAGGGAGTGCGGGGGCTGGGGGGCCGAGGAGAAGCACCCCTGCACCTGGCCGTAGGCCCGCCTCTGGCGTGCTCCCTGGCACCCATGCCCAGGACGATCTCCTCCTCGACATCCGTCGCGTCGTCGAGGCTGCGGTCAGTGAGGCGCTAAGCCAGATGCCATTCGAAATTCGTCAGGCTCCCGAGCCAGCCTCCCAAATACGAGACGCTGATGAGGAGGCAAGAGTCGACCAACTCATGGCGGAGATGTATCACAACCTGTTGTTACCTGAAGATGAGGAATCCTTATGACATTCAGCCCCTTCGACATCACCGGCGAAGACATGAAGCCGTCCGTAGACAAACAAAGCGATTCGGAAGACGAGCATTGGTGGCATATCCTCTATAAAGAAGGGCAGGCTCGCAAAGCAGAAGAAGCCAGCCAGCATTCGCTCTCTCCCACAGATGTGGAAGCGCTGGCTCGCCAGGTATTCGAAAACGTACAAGAGAAAGCCATCAACACCGGTTATCGTCTACCGGACGAGTACCTCACCCGCCTGATCGGGGAACTATCCGGACTCGGCCCCTTGCTAGCCCTGATCGCCCGGCCAGACATCGAGGATATCGCCATCAACCTGGGTCATATCTACATCTACACTACCGGCGCGGGCTGGGATCACTTCGGCCCAGCCTCTGACGGTATCGGTGATGCCCTGCGGGTGCTGATGGATCGCGGAGGCCAGCGCGCCCCCACCCCTGACCACCCAATCGCCGACGCCATGTTGCAGGTGATGGTGCCGACCGGAGAAGGCGTTCTTCGCAAGGGTTTGCGCATCAACTACATCATGGCCCCGGCTTCACCTTATGGCGACACCATCACCATCCGGGTCAGCAGCTACCGCACAAAAAACGATGGCAGTAATCTAGCCATGCTCTGCCAGAAACGCTTACCCCCGGTAGAACGCCCGCCCTTTGCCCCGCTCGATTTCCCGCGCGGTGATGGCGTCCTGATACCTGAAGCGGCCAACTACCTACTGGCTGTGATGGTGCAGGGTGGCACGATGGTCATTGCTGGGGCCACCGGTTCAGGGAAGACCTTCGTCGCCCAGCGCATTCTCCAGGAGATGCTGGATTTCTATCCCCGCGGCGATATCCGCCTGTTCATCGTCGAGGATAGCAACGAGATTGTGCTCAACGGCTGGGATGGAAGCAAGAAGAGCGATACCGGCAATGTCATCTACACGGTAACACGACCCGAATCGGCGGGCGGACCACCACCAGTGACGATGTATGACCTGATCCGAGCAGCCCTGCGCTCTCGACCGCACGGGGTGGTTATCGGCGAAGCGCGCGGCCCGGAAGCCTGGGAACTGGCACGCGCCGCAGCCACCGGCCACGGGCATTCAGCCTTCACCATCCACGCCACAAGCGCCGAACACGTCTGGCCGCGCTTCCTCCAGGTGGTGCAATCCCACCCCGACGCCCAACGCATGTCCGATGTGCAAATCGCCCAGAGCTTTGCTGAAGCGGTGA
>CAZLNX010000539.1:0-3548 GCA_964560795.1 uncultured Anaerolineales bacterium
CCCCGATTAGTTCAGCCGTCTCAAAATGGGAAGTTATTTTTGCACGCCTCCTAGAGATAATGCCCTAGCTCTCTACTTCACTCACAAAGGGTATCTTATTTCCGCGCTAACAGGTAGGCCAGACCAGCTGCTCCGGCGGCCAGGATGGTCAACGCTGCAATAGCCTGTTTAATGGTTTTCGGTTCTGTGCCGGGCATCACCACTTGGCCATCACCATAATTCTTGAACATCTGGCCCCACTTCGTATCCAGGGCGCTTTCAACTCGTTTGCGACCCACGAAGGGGTACCAGTAGACATTATGATAGAAATTGCTAGCAAAATACGCCCAGGGTACGATGGGGCTGCGCAGCAAGGGCTTCTCAACAAAATTCAACCAACCATGGTAGATCATCTTTTGGCCGCTGCTGGCGAAGGTATCTTCTTGCACGAAATTCCAATCGGATTCGCTTTCGATATCATGACCGACGATCTCGATTTGCCTTGGGTCACCAACACCCAGTCCCATTTCGTGAGCCAGACGAATGAAGCGCAAACTCAGGGGGTCGAATCCCTGCAGTTTTGCAGAAACAGCATCAATGGCGACCTGATCTGCTGATGCTATCAGAACGTCTTTTTCGTGCCAGCGCATCGCCCGGGGTCCAGGGCCATCTCCGGCGAAGGTGCCGTCCATCACGGCAAAAATGCCAGGGTGGATTTCCTGCTGGATGGACAGCAGGTCAACTAACGTGTCATGGATTACTGAGTGAGTCCAGTGGCGGTGGCGATGCAGCAAACCGCCAAAAGCATTTTTCATCGCGCCAGTGATCGTCGTGAAAACGTGCGTCTTTATAGTTGGCAGATGGATGATATTCATGCCGAATAGCGCTTTGGGGATATGTACACCCTCGGGGAAAACTTCGTCAAGAACCAGGAATGGACGACCTTTGGGTTGATACTCTACCCATTCGAAATCCTGCTCGTAGAGATACAAGCAGGGTACATCGTTGTTGTCTGTGACGAAACGATGCTTGTTATTGCGCTCTCCATCGGCGGTATTGACCACGACGGTATCGTTATGAACACCTACCAGGTCGTCATAGCCAGCACCTTTGAGCGTTTTGATCACACCATCGAGCTGCCACGGCGTTGTGGAACATGCCGGGTACCAGGTTTGCCAGGAAATATTGATTTTAAGGCCGGTCTGGTTGCCTTTTGGCAGCGCCTCTTCGAAACCCGCTTTCTGCATGACATCTTGGATATCATCAAGAACGGTTTCAGGGGATGTTTTTACAACAGCGACTTTTCCTTTTCCAGGGAAATCAGACATTTTATTTTGCCTCCAGAAACCCCAGTACGCTGGGGCTATTTGTAGTGGTAATTCTCCTAATTAGGAGAATGTATCTATAGTATAATGAATCTGCTTTACGTAATCAAAAATCGATCTACAAAGCGGAATTTCAGGGTGCTATGAACAGAGTTGATTTGATTACGAAGTAAATAGCACCGGGGTATTTAAGCACATCATCTAGTATTTTGCAAACGGAATTGAGAAAGTTTGAGTGAAAGATAAAACGGTTGCCACAAAAATGAGATGATAGAAAAAATCGATGTCGGGGATTAGATCGCTCTTTCGGAGTGTGCCTTTTCAGGCACTCTTGATAGGTTTTATTTCAGTTTGGATTTTCTACAGCCTCTCATTGCCTGTGGAAAATGTATATGATATTGCATTTGCGGAAATCGAGGGCAATATGCCCAGTGGTGTAGAAGATGAAATTCTGCGCTATCAGAATTCCGAACGTTATGCTTTTTTGTCTTATGGAAAGCATGGCATTGTAGCACTTCACATTTCAAGGGAGGAAGAAGAAGAGAGGAAACGAGATTTCCTAGAGGTGGGTAAATTCGATACATTTGGATCCGCGCAAGGTTTAGCATTTGATGAAAAGAATAAATTGCTCTATGTAGCTGACGGAAAAAATGGATTAGTGATCTTGAATGTAGCAGATCCTTCGGGTATGGAATTGAAGTATCATGTACCAGATATCAAAGATGCTCGAGATGTTGTACTTGAAGGTGATTTTGCCTATATCGCTGACGGGGCTAGTGGATTTTATTCACTGAGGGTAAACCCCTTTCCGACGGAGGATGAAAAGCGATATCCTTGGAATGGGCTTGAAATTGAGGTTGGGCTTGAGCGAATCCTTGTCAGGGAAAGGCAGGTTTATGCAATTGGTCTCGACAATAATCTGCATTTCTTTAAACTTCATAACGGTGACCGAGGTGTAGCAACAAATTACAGTATTGTGCCTGTTGGGACACAAATAAATGACTTTGATCTTTGGGAGTCAGGGCTATATTTGGTTGCCAACGAACAAGGTTTAGGGTGGATCAAAAACCCTTCTATTGAAACTACGCAAGTTGATAATTATTTGTCGATTGGTAAGACACTTCAAAGTATCGATGTGTATGGTGATTATGCTTTTGTAGGGGTTACAGGTCACGGGATTGAAGCTTTTGACATTACAGATCTAAATAATGTTGAAACGATCGACAGAGAAAAAAATATCAAAGATGACAAGATTGTCGATCCGCAAAAGATAGCCCTTTGGGATAGTGGCTATGTGGAAGATGGGTATTTATATGTTGGTGATGGACGTAGAGGGTTGAGAGCTGTACATGTTAAATACGAATTAGGAATGGAGGATAGGGAGTTTGGAAGAGTTTTAGGTAGCATTGAAGATATTGCTGTTTTGGACAAATACTTGTACATGGCAAGTTGTGAACAAGGTATCACGGTTTTGGAGATTGAGGAAAACGAAGACGAACCAGGGAGAAGCGTTGGAGAGTCTCATGTAGTTAAAGAAGAAAGCGGATGCCCAACAGCAATAGACGTCAATGATGAAACTGTATTTGTGATCAACTCCATAATTGAGGACGAGAAAGTTGTCTCAGCAAATATTCAATTATATGATCGCACAAGTTCTTATGTTACTCCTACAAAGCTCACCATTGGTATTGAAACACCTGGTATTGCAAGAGACCTGATTGTTAGAGATGAATATATTTATGTTGCTGATGGGGAAGCTGGATTACAAATATTTAAACGTGAACCAACGATTTTCGTTGAAGAAGGCGCAAGTACCAGTATTGGTGATTTGCAATTTGATACGAATGCAGATTCTCAAGGTATCTTCCTATTAGGGGATCTGGCCTATATTGCTGCTGGGTATGATGGACTTCAGGTGGTAAATATTGAAGATCCGACGAATCCAACGCCGTTGTCGTCTTTTGAAGTAGGGTTCTTTACTCGTGCTATATTTGTACAAGAGCAATCTGCGGGCGAGCATGAGGGAAAAATATTTGCTTATATTGTTGGTGGTGAAGATGGGGAAGCCTCTGGAATGAAGATTCTGGATGTGTCAAATCCGGAACTTCCTCAAGATGAAAACATTTTTTGGAGTAGTTCGGAACCAGTCTTGGATATTGCAGTCGATGGAACTATCGGCTTTGTTCTTCAAAAGGTATTTGTTTAGCGATCGCAGGGTAAGAGAGAGTAAAGTGAAAAATTGCC
>CAZLNX010000540.1:0-3546 GCA_964560795.1 uncultured Anaerolineales bacterium
CGATTCTTCCAGACCATTTCAAAAATGGGATCTTATTTTTGCACACCTCCTTAGGATTTCTGCGAGGCTAACTTGTGAGCCCAACGGGTGGGTTCTGGCAGACGATAGCCGCCGCCACAATTTAGGATGATTCGCACCGCGGATGTCAGATCGACGCGGTGACCGATAGAAATATAGACTGGTTTAACGCCATCACGAGTACGCACCACCGAGCCGATGGTCTCGCCATCATCAATTAGATCTGTTGTGCTGCCGCGTGTTTCGGAGAGATGAGCATGTTTTCCGACCAGGATCGACTTGGCGCAGCCTAGGGCAGGCATATCAAGTAATACGCCCAGGTGGCAGGCTAACCCAAAGCGGCGTGGATGGGCGATACCTTGACTATCGGTGATTAACAAATCGGGTATCTGGGTCAATTTCTCGAGTGCAGCCAGGATAACGGGTATCTCTCGAAACGAAAGCAATCCAGGAACATAAGGCATGGATACGGGCAGTTCTGCAAGGCCCTGATCGATTAACTCCATCGATGGGTACCGCATGATCACAACGGCTGCCCGAGCGATTTCCTTGCCTCGCGGAAAACCGACATCGATGCCGGCGACATATTGAATTGTCTCATCTGCCAGGGGGGCGGAGATCACACGGGTTCTAAGATGTTCTTGAAGTTGAATGGCATCCTTGGGAGGCAAATCCCAGGTGTGGGTCCGGCGCGCCAGCTCAATATTAAGTCCGCTCATTCTAATATTCCGCCAGACTCCCCTTGCGGCGCGTGGCATCCGAAGATTTCCCCTGGTTCTACGGTCAGCGAGATGGGTTTGAGTGCTTCTACAGCGCGCTTTTCTGATTTGAATAAGCCTTTGCGCTGCTTGGCAATATAGGTTTTGCCGAGATTTTCTACTCGAACAGAACCACTCATGGTTTTACCTTCATCCAAATCAGGGTGTGCTGAAATTCAAACCCGGCGTTATGCAAAGCATCCACAGCGCGACCGGCTGGATAATCCAACGACAAGGGACGCCGCAACAGACTTTCCCCTTTCAAGAAGGGCATTATCGTCCTGATGGCCATCTCTTCTGTTTCAGGAGATGCTGCCAGCCAAAGATAGTCTGCATGGGCGTGGGAAGCCTGCCATGTCAGCACGCCCAAGAGCTGATCTTTCTGACGTGCAGCCCATTGACGGACCCGCACCTCGCTGAAAAATCGATAAGCCAACCCCAAAAGACCTGGTCGGATGGTTTGTACTCTGAGCGGGAAATGCCAGCGCATGGAGGCTGGATAATTTTCGAGCAGCCACGCAGTTTGTTGATCCCAATAACGGGAACTTCGGATGGTTACCCGAGCCCCAGGCGGTATCTCGCCCCGCAGGCATTTCGGATTGATATTCCAGGTGCTTCTGCGACCTTGAGCTTTGAATCCCATCGATGAGTAAAGCTGACATGCTCCCGGGTTGTCTTCGCGAACCTGCAACCAAACTTCAGGAATTCGCCGTCGACGGGATTTGTCTAAAGCTTCTTGGGTTAGCGCTTTGGCAATACCGCGTCGGCGATAATCTGGGTGGACGGAAACATTGGCGATCAAGTTGATGCGTCGTCCGCGATAGAAGAAGGGAATCAAACTCAAGTTGCCGACAAGACGATCATCTTCCTCCCACACATAGCCTGCCAGAGGCAGAGAGGCGCGCGTGGTGGCTAGTGCACCCCATTGTGAAGCTGCTTGCGCCTTGGCGGTAGCGCGCATTTTTTGCAAGTACCGTCGACCATCTGGGGATAAAGTTTCTGCGAAGCATAACTCAATTAAATCCGCCGCGGGCATCAAGTCTCGGCGTGTATCAAAGGGGCGCAGATGTTTTTGTTTACTGGTGAGAAGAGATGATGTTACAGTAGCCATAGGAAGTAGGAAGATATTGGTTGAAGTGTGCAAATTCTACCACTGAAGAAAATATACGCTGATCGGGGAGCCGAGTTGCAGAATTCTTGGGGTACAATAAACCTCTATGGACGAGAAACCCATCACCAGACCATCATCGTGGCGCACAGCTATCCGGCACCTTTGGCGGCGCATAGTTCCTCCTGTTAGTCAGGAACGGCGGGGAGAAGTTCAGGTACGTTTGCGTGATTCTTCTGAGCCGGATTTCAGTTATTTTTTGCTGGTGCTGCTATCGAGTGTGATTGCCACATTGGGGCTGCTAATGAATTCCCCGGCGACAATTATCGGGGCAATGTTGGTTGCTCCACTGATGTCGCCCATCATTGGCTTGGGGTTGGGTTCTATCCGGGGAGATGATCGCCTTCTCAGGGAGGCTGCCGCGGCGCTATTCAGGGGGTCAGCTTTGGCCGTTCTAATTGCCACCCTGTTGACCTTGAATAATCGATTAATTCCTTTTATCCCCTTGCTCGCTGAAAACCTGCCCAGCGAGGTGATGTCGCGCACCCAGCCTACACCTATGGATCTGGGGGTTGCCATTGCCGGAGGCTTAGCAGCGGCTTTTGCTTTAGCCATGCCTAACATCTCTGCAGCACTTCCCGGCGTGGCGATTGCTACCGCTTTGCTGCCACCATTGGCAACGGTGGGAATTGGGTTGGCATATCAACGTTGGGATGTAGCGGGGGGCGCGTTCTTGCTTTTCATCACGAACAGCGTCGCCATTGCCGCTTCGGCGATGATTGTGTTCTTTGTGTTAGGGTTTACCCCACGCTCTGTTGAGAAGGTGGGACGTGTAGCAGGCCTACCACGTAGTTTGGTTGTGTTGGTTGTAGTAACTGCCATCTTGCTTGCCCCCTTGACCTACACCAGCGTGCAATTTGTGCGCGAGGCAAACTCAGCGCGTGATCTTGTGGAACGAAATACACAGATCCGCAGTATAACGTCCCAAGAAGCGTTTGAGTACCATGAAGCGGAAGTGACTGAATGGGATATTGCTGATGAGGAAAATCGTTTGGTGATGGAGATCACACTGCGGACACCGCACCTCCTTGGATACGCGGATATGCTGCGTCTGCGCGATGCCATCGGGGGGCGCCTTAGAGAAACTGAAATCCTATCTGAAGGACAAGAATTTCAACTGCTGCTCAACCAGTTCCAGGCTCAAAGACTTGATCCCAAGATCCCACCAACGGCGACCAATACGCCGCCCCCAACGTTTACCTACACTCCGGGTCCCAGCCCTACACTCACAGCGACCGCGACACTTGAACCCACCTTTACATCCACGCCGACTGCGACCGCGCTGCCGACTGAAACCGCGACTCCCATACCAACCGCCACCTGGACACCCACAACCTATCCCGGCTTTGCCGCGGGAATCCTGTTCCCAGGTTTGAAGCTGCGACAAAGCCCCGGTGGTCCAGCAATCGCAACGTTGCGGGAAGGTGAGATGTTGACTGTGCTGTACGGGCAGGAAATCGCCGATGGATTGGTTTGGGTAGAAGTTCAGGATAGCTCTGGGCGCATTGGGTGGATACCCCAAATCTATGTGCTGACGCCGACGCCGACTCCCTAAGGGATATTTTCGATTCTCTCAAATACTTGACGAGGTGTCATTCTGAG
>CAZLNX010000541.1:0-3539 GCA_964560795.1 uncultured Anaerolineales bacterium
CCAATATTGGTGAGATCCTTGAGTTGATGGATAAAGGTGATGATGCAGTCCTGTCGATCCGGAATTTCGGTGTGAAGAGCCTTATAGAACTGAGAGATAAAATGGTTGAAAAAGGGTATCTTCAAGACGGGGACTTGGAAGACCTTGAATTGGAGTAAGTGTAAATGCGACACAAAAAAGCTGGTAAAAGGCTCAGTCGGAGTAGAGGCCAGCGTGCGGCTCTGCGCAGGACGATGATGAAACAGTTGTTTGAGAATGAACGTATCGAAACAACGCGTGCCAAAGCAGAGCACATCCGCCGACCGACTGAAAAATTAATCACTTTAGCGAAGCGCGGCAATAGTGTAGAAGGCCCTGCCGCTGTGCATGCACGGCGTTTGGCAGTCGCACGTTTGGGAGACAAGGAAATTGTCACCAAATTGTTTGAAGAGATTGCGCCTCGTTACGAAAGCCGCCCTGGTGGATATACCCGCATGGTAAAGATGGGACCCCGCCAAGGTGATGCTTCTGAAATGGTAATTTTAGAATTAGTAGAAGAATGATCAGTGAACAGTCAGCAGCAAACAGTAATCAGTAACAACTAGCTGTTCACTGCTCACTGACCACTGGCAAATGGCACGTTACCAAGTTATTCTCGCCTACGACGGCACCCACTTTCACGGATCTCAGCGACAGCTCGAGGTTCGTACTGTACAGGGAGTCGTTGAAGATGCTTTGCGAAAGCTGAACTGGGCGGATGATACGATAATCATGGCTGGCCGCACCGATACGGGCGTCCACGCCTCGGGGCAGGTGATCTCTTTCGATTTGGCCTGGCGCCACTCAGAGGAGGATCTGCGCAACGCACTCAATGCGATGTTGCCGAATGATGTATCAGCACGAGGTGTTACCGAGTGCGATCCAGAATTCCATCCTCGCTTTGATGCGCTTTCCCGAATGTATCGTTACAAGGTCTTGGTAGACCCTGTTCCTAACCCGCTCGTTGAGCGCTTTTCCTGGAGAGTATGGCCATCTCCTGCTTTGGATGAATTGCAAGACGCCGCACAACTATTTATAGGTGTCCACGATTTTGCTGCCTTTGGCAGTCCAATGAAGCAAGGTGGCAGCACTGTGCGACAAATCAATTCAGCTAGTTGGTCTCACGATCGAGATACCGGCTTTCTGGAATTCGAAGTTACAGCCAATGCATTTCTTTATCATATGGTGCGGCGGCTGGTTCATGTTCAAGTAAAAGTTGGCCATGGAATTCTTCAACTGGAGCAAATCCGTACCTATTTGGATGCTCCTGAAGGGCCTCCAGTTCAAGGTCTGGCTCCTGCTCATGGCCTGGCGCTTGTCGAAGTGAAGTATTAGCAAGAATAACAAGTAAAGAGTTTAGGGCAGGTTTCTCACCTGCCAAAGAAATTTTGGATAGGTTAGAAACCTGAAAGAATAACGGAGTGTAAGACTGTGTATAAAACGTTTTACCCAAAACCTGAAGATATAACTCGCGAGTGGGTCTTGGTTGATGCCAATGATCAAACCCTCGGGCGGTTAGTGACACAGATTGCCACGGTGATGTTGGGAAAGCATAAACCTGAATTCACCCCTGGTGTTGATCTTGGCGATTATGTCGTCGTTGTCAATGCCAAGCGCATTCGAGTCACTGGCAACAAGATGGACGATAAGATGTATCATCGAACCAGCGGACGCCCTGGTGGACTTAAGTCCATCAACCTACGTGGCTTACTCGAAAAGCATCCTGAGCGCGTGATCGAAAAGGCGGTTTGGGGTATGATACCTCACAACCGATACGGGCGAAAACTGATGAAAAAACTGCGTGTTTACGCAGGCCCCGATCATCCCCACGATGCTCAAAATCCGAAACCCATCGAAGAAGTTTTACCTTCGAGTGAGGAGTAATCATGGCAGAACAATATTACGAAGGAATTGGACGTCGTAAAGCCAGTACAGCCCGTGTGCGCGTGATGAGTGGCTCTGGTGAGTTTCTTGTAAATGAGAAACCATTGGAAGCTTATTTCCCCCGCCAGGGCGATGTACAGACCATCCTTGGCCCGCTGGAAACCGTTGGGCAACGTAACTCGTTGGATGTCAGCGTGCGCGTGCAAGGTGGTGGTGTCACCGGTCAGACAGATGCTGTTATGTTGGGTCTGGCTCGTGCACTGGTGGTTATGACCCCCGAAAACAAACCTGCCTTGCGAAAAGGTGGCTTCATGACCCGGGACGCGCGTGAGAAAGAGCGCAAGAAACCTGGTCTCAAGCGAGCCCGCAAGGCGCCCACCTACACCAAGCGTTAGTATTTTCATGAACAGTGAAGCGTAATGCGCAAAGCGTTGAATAACGTTTTCCGCATTACGTTTTGCATTTAATAATGCATTATGGCAAACCCCGGCATCACTCTCCTTGGCCTCGGCCCTGGCTCCCCTGAGCTGCTTACTCGTCAGGCTTGGAACATTCTGGAAGACGCAGCAGAAATCTACCTGCGTACAAGACAACATCCTACCGTGGACGGATTCCCTGAACATCTCCGGGTGCATTCATTTGATCATTTGTATGAGAAAAGTGAATCATTTAAAGATGTCTATGATCAGATCGTGGATGAAGTCCTGGCGTTGGGGCGAAAACCGGAGGGTGTTATCTACGCTGTGCCGGGACATCCCTTTGTGGCTGAATCCACCGCGCCGAAGATTTATCACCGTGCCAAAGAGGAGGGAATTGCAGTCTCCGTTGTAGAGGGTCTTAGTTTCCTTGAGCCTTTATTTACATCCCTGGGCATGGATCCGCTGCCTCACACATCGGTTGTTGATGCACTTACGCTGGTTGAGGGCCATCACCCTCCATTTCCCCCGAGTGCGGCTGCACTGATCGCCCAAATTTACGATGTACATATTGCCTCCGATGTAAAGCTCACCTTGATGAATCTCTACCCCGACGAACACCCTGTTCGATTGGTTCATGGCGCTGGCACACAGGATGAATTAGTAGAAGATTTGCCCCTTTTCGAAATTGACCGCAGTGCGCACATCGGCTTGCTGACTAGTTTGTATCTCCCCCCCATCGGACCGCACACGTCTTTTGAGTCGCTGCAGGAGATTACCGCGCATCTACGCGCTCCCGAGGGCTGCCCCTGGGATCAAAAGCAGACCATACAGACAATGCGCCCCCACTTGATGGAAGAGGCCTATGAGTTGTTGGCAGCAATGGACGTGGATGATTACACCAAAATGCAGGAAGAATTCGGCGATTTGTTGCTGGTGATCACCATGTTGATGCAGATCATCAGCGAGAGTGATTTCAACAGTGCTGACGTAATCCGTGATATCAGCACCAAACTCATTCACCGCCATCCGCACGTGTTTGGTGATCTTCAAGTCGATGGGGAAGAAGCCGTATTGAAAAACTGGGAACAGCTCAAAGCCGAGGAACGGAAAGCCAACGGCGAGGTAGAAAAAGGTTTACTAAACGGTGTATCGATTGCCTTACCCGCGTTGACCCAAGCGCAAGAATATCAAAGCAGGGCTGCTCGAATTGGTTTCGAC
>CAZLNX010000542.1:0-3502 GCA_964560795.1 uncultured Anaerolineales bacterium
CAGGCTCCTCAATCATCCTAATTCTCACAAATCCTATTCGCGATTAGTATACATGATGGATGAAGAAGATTTCGCATTTTGGCGCGAATTAATCGATGCGGGGAATAATAAACTAGCGTACGAATACGCTATAAAATCTAGTGAACTCGCACAGGAAAATTTAAAATTCATCACAGAAGCAGACTACTCGGCAGAGGAATTCATTCAATTTTTGGGAGAGCTTGTTGTCTCAGCGAAGGAAGGGGCAGAGAAAAATAACGCACAACTATCTTCAGGAATGGTGGACAAAATGGTAGAGCTTCTCGAATATATGAGAGTAGTGGTTGACCGTAGTGAGGCCATGGCTGCTGCCATGCTCGACCTTTTAGAAGATCACCCAGGCGATCCTCTGGCTATGACCACCGGCAATATGCACGGCGATCATATGGTAGAAATCTTCGCCGAGGCAGGCGTCTCGGTGGTGTGGATACATCCCCTGGCACTGTCTGAAGGTAATAAAGCGGGACTGATGACCGACGAGGCCTACGCCCGTTATGAGCAGGACCTATCTCCTTCACCTGATGGCACTCTAGGGGCATTGTTCGATAATCGACGGAAGCCACCAGGTAGGGGCGAAAAAGAAGTGACTACACTTGAATACCTTGTTCGCAGTTCGTTACAAAATTTAGCCATGGAGATCGGCAATGCGCTGTTTTCAAGTCTTCCAGCAAATGATGAAGAAATGAAAGAATTCATTGATGAACAAAATAAATTACTTAATGATGAATTGGACTTAACCGGATTTCGTATTGATCAGAAAATTGAATTTCTAAGTATGAAAATCAAACATCCTGAAAATTACAGTTTAGATCAGTTCGAGGTTGATTTTATACTTAGAGTTACAGAGGGAGATGTTATTAAGGATCGCTCCGGTACACTTAGATTCAAACCTGGTGGTCTGGAAAGGAAGGAAGAAATTACTATCGATGAACGTTTAGATAATGCCAAAAAGGAAGTCAGCAAACCGCCAGAAACTGAGACAACGGATCGCACAATCGAAGCAGGAGTAACCCAAGATGTTTGCGGCAACACCCAGGTTACTTGGAAGACGGAGGGATAGAGTTCAATTAGGTTGCTCCAACACACTGGTATCGGTTACCGGTGTAAGCGATTAGAAAATCAACCAACAAAGGAGAGAAACATGAAAATCCAAATTCTACTTATCCTAACCCTGATAGGAACGATCCTATCCGCGCCGATGGAGACAGAGACACCCACAGATCCTGAGGATATAGAATCGCTAATCGTCTTCTCTTCCAACCGCGGAGATGATCCCAACATGCTTGGTCTCTATATCCTCGACACTGAAACATTAGAAATCACTCCGCTTGAAACCGGTCTAGACGCCAACCTATTCCCAAAATGGTCACCTGATGGAGAGAAGATTCTCTTTACACTCCCAGGCATTTGGAACCTGTACAGCATCCTCGCGGATGGCTCGGAAGAGCCCATGCAAATCACTGATTTCCGCAGCGCCAATGCTGACTGGGCACCCGATGGAACACAGATCGTCTTCCAGTCCGATCATGATGATGAGCCAGAGGACACTCCTGATGTTTATGTTATCGATCTCGAGGAAGAGACTCTTGTCGAACTCGTTGACATTCCCGAAGTGCCCGACTTCTCACCGCGTTGGTCACCTGACGGCAGCCAGATCATGTTCATTTCTGCCAGGTCCGGTAATTTCGAGATCTTCCTCATGAACCCTGATGGCACAGACCCCCTTCAAATTACTGAGGGAGATGCACCTATCTTTAATGCTGCATGGTCGCCCGACGGCGAACGCATCGTGTACGCCTTCCCAACTGGAGAGCAATCAATGGAATTGTTTATCATCGATAAAGATGGATTACCTGAAAGCATGGTCCAACTAACCGATGATGGCCAATTCAATACTAGTCCAGCTTGGTCTCCGGATGGTGAGAGGATCGTCTTCCGTTCTGATAGAAGCGGTACTCCCGACCTTTGGATGATCAATGTGGATGGCACCGATCTGGTTCAGCTAACCGATGATGAATACTACGATGATTTCCCCGATTGGGGGCCAAAAGCCATATTTGAGTTTGAAGTACCTGAAGAATAATTTCACCATTATTGATCAGAATCACGCCAAAGGTTGGTGTGCATCCACGTGAATTCGCCGTGTGTCTAAGTAATATAGACATCACGGCGAATTCTAGCGCGTCAGACTCAATAGGAAGGAGATCCCTATGCAGGCACAAACCCTAACCAAAATTCTCATCGTGATATTTATTTCCACCATTGCTTGCAACCTATTCACCTCAGGAGAAGAACCCCCACCGAAGACAAATTTTGAGACGCAAACACTAGATACTCCTGCATCATCTGAGTGTATTCCTACTCTTCCTGCCGAGAAGCCGCAAAAAGATGCATACGAAACTATAGTTGAGGAATTTGATCTTGTAGCACCATCCGGTAACCGAATTTACGGCATGATCCGCCGCCCAGACCCAGCGCTCTATGCTGATCTGTGTTTTCCAGGGGTTGTGCTTGTCCCAGGAGGAATCAACCCTGGCCGCTTGATGACCCTCGGCGGCGAGGCCAAACTTTTGGCTGGCTCCGGAATTGTGGTGGTGACCTTCAACGCAGAAGGGCGCGCCGACGACACCCCCGAAGATATTCGCTCCGAAGGGGCGGAAGATTTCAATGGTTATCGTCAACAAGATGGACTTTGTGCCATCACAAAATATGCTATGGATTTGCCTTACGTAATTTCAGACAATGTGGGGATTTCGTCGCAATCGTATGGAATCACCATGGCAGCGGGATGTGCAGCACGGCACCCTGAAATCCCGATCAAATATATCGTCGATGGGGAAGGACCACCTCATAGTTTTGTTACCTGTCACGGACCTCGCTTCCTGGCAGGGGATTTGAAAAAATATGAGACTGTCAAAGAGATCTTCGGACGAGAGGCATCCTGGCAAGATAATTCAGTTGAGAATACAGAATGGTGGTCAGAACGAGAAGCTATCAAATTCATCGCTGACTTCCGCGGCTATTACCTTAGATTGCAAGCTACATGGGATCACGCCCAACCACCTGAAAGTGAAACGGAAATCGCCACATACAATCACCCTGACGGATGGTCTGGAGGAGGGCCAGCCTGGTATCATAATAAGCATACTAATGATATTGTCAACGCGGCCATAGAAGGTGGCGTCCCTTGGGTACGGGTGAACCTACCCGAGCAAGGCAATCTCGTCAACGCCAACTATGACGTTGCAAATGCACCTGTCTATCTCCCTGGTCAACTTGCTGATCGCCCATGGGCAGTTTTTGCCATCATCGAAATGGCCCGAATGGAGTAAAATACAACGAACTACGAAGATCAGGATCTTCGTAGTTCGTTGTTCATAAAAAAGGGATGCAATAGTTTATTAGTATCTTAGATTCAACTCGTAAGTGCAACGATTAGACGGTCGAAAGAGGTAAGCTGAGG
>CAZLNX010000543.1:0-3495 GCA_964560795.1 uncultured Anaerolineales bacterium
CGATTCTTCCAGACCATTTCAAAAATGGGATCTTATTTTTGCACACCTCCATAGATCCGGACACCCAAAGCTTCTCCATCTGCATCGTCAGAACCCATCAGAAACTCCCCATCGGGCACATAAACCATTCGCATGCCGTCGGTTGAACGGGTATGTGAGGTGCCTGGTCCGAGTTCTACAACAGTGGGCGAGGGTTCAATGCTTGCGCTTATCGTGGGGGTAGGCGGAGGGCTGTTGGTGGCTGTGGTGCACCCGAATATCCCCGAAACAAGGAGGAGAAATATGATCAAACTACGTTTTTGAAATCCCTTCATGCTATGCATACCAGTAGCCATCTTAGAATGTTCAGATTGTTTTTTCGCAAAGACGCTGAGAGGCAAAGTCGCAGAGCACGCGTAAAAGAACTTGGCGCCTTTGCACCTTCGCGTCTCTGCGTTAAATTTGAGACTTTTTCTCTGATTATGCGTATACATCAGCGAGGATCACAATAAAGATACCAATGGAGAAATCAATGCAAGACCATCAAGCAATAGTAATCGGCGCGGGGATCGGCGGTATCGCATCGGCGATACGCTTAGCCCAGAACGGCTTTCAAGTTACTGTTGTGGAAAAATGCCAACGCGCCGGGGGGCGCTGCAATATCATTGAGAAGGACGGCCACCGCTTCGATACAGGTCCGACCTTGTTCTTGATGCCTGAGCTATACAGGCAAGCTTTCGAAGAATTAGGGGAACGCATCGAGGATCACGTCGAATTAGTGCGCATAGACCCCACTTACTATATCCATTTCGACGATGACACCATCATCCGCCCGACCTCGGATCTCAAGGTTATGCAAGATCAGCTTGAAGAGATCGAACCCGGTAGTTTTGGCGAATATATCCGTTATTTGAATGAAGGACGCTATCACTATGAGCAGGCTGTACCCAAGGTCGTTCAACGTCCCTTTGATCACTGGTACCAATTCTTCACGCTGAAGAACCTGGCACTGATGCTGCGTCTGAAGGCTGTCAAAAAGCATTTCGACCACATTGCTAAATTCTTCCGCGATGAGCGCTTGAAGATTGCTTTCACGTTTCAGAATATGTACATGGGCGTCAATCCCTGCGAGGCACCGGCTATCTTTTCGTTGATGCAGTACACTGAACTGGCTGATGGGGTCTGGTTCCCCAAGGGTGGCATGTACAGCGTTATCGAGGCACTGATGAAGATTGCCCGCAAATGGGGTGTACAGTTTATCTTTGATACCACTGTCGAACAGATCAACGTTGATGGCCGCCGGGCTACTGGGATCCTCCTCGAGGATGGTCGCCAGCTTCACGCAAATACAATCATCGCCAATGCCGACCTGCCTTACGTGTATCGAAATCTGTTACCCGATGACGGCACCGCCGACAAATTGGAAGATAAGAATTTTGGCTGTTCGGCGCTGGTTTTCCTGTGGGGCGTTGATAAACAGTATCCCCAATTAGGACCGCACAATCTCTTCATCGCCGAGGATTATCGCCAGAGTTTCGATGCCCTCTTCGATGGGCGTACCGTGGCCGATGAACCCAGTTTCTATATTCATGCCCCAGCGCGTGTCGATCCGACCATGGCCCCTGATGGGCAGGATACTTTGATGATCGCTGTCCCTATTGGGCACTTGTCTGATGATGACACTCAAGATTGGTCGCAAATCAAGCGGCAGTGCAAGCAATTTGTCTTGCAGCGCCTGCAGCGCTTAGGGATCACCGATCTGGAAGAGCACGTTAAGTTTGAGGTCAGCCTGACGCCCCAATACTGGCAGAATCGCTACAACCTGACCAAAGGCTCAGCACATGGACTAAGTCATGACCTGCTGCAGATGGGCTACATGCGCCCCAACAACCGCCATAAGCGTTACAAGAACCTGTACTTTGTGGGGGCCAGCACCCACCCAGGGACCGGCTTGCCCACGGTGCTGGTTTCTGCCAAACTAGTCTCGGAGCGGATTCTGAGAGAAGTTGAATTGCCCCAAGTTTCAGAGGTTCCGACTCCGGTTGTAATCTAACTCGACCGACAATCAGCCCTCACCCTCCCCAGCCTCGCTTTGCTAGGCTACCCCTCACTCTCCCAACTTTGGGAGAGTGAGGGGAGACCCGAAGGGTCGGGGAGGGCGAGGGGACTAAGCGAAAGAAGAAAATTATTTCCATGACCGCTAAACTCGCCCGTAATATCACCTGGAACAGCAGCAAACAAACTTATTACACTGCCAAATTACTCGTTGATCGCGGCATGGAAGATGACTGCTATCGTGCCTACAGCTACTTCCGCTGGGCTGATAACATCATCGACGATGAATGCCAGACACGTTCCGAACGTATGGATTTCATCAGCCGCCAGATTCGCATCGTATCTGAGATTTGCGAGGGAAAGCAGATTGATGATCTATCGGCCGAGGAAGAATTGATTTCCGATTTGATCAGGCATGATAGTAAGGGAAGCTGCGGTCTGCGCTCGTATGTGCGCAATTTCCTTAGCATCCTGGAATTTGACGCCCGTCGAAAAGACCGCTTGATAACAGATGAAGAACTGACCTGGTATTCTGACCGCTTGGGCGTAGCCGTCACTGAATGCATTCAGCATTTCATTGGCCATGATCATGATTATCTTGATGATGAGCGCCGCTACCTGGCCGCCACGGCGGCTCATATTGTACACATGCTGCGGGATATGTTGGATGATATCCAAGAAGGTTATATCAACATCCCCCGTGAATACCTTGCTGAGCAGGGCATCGCCCCTGAGAATTTGCAAAGCTTGGCCGCATTGTGTGAGCCCACGGTTTTACGAAACTTCGTAAAGGCTCAAATCGAATTGGCGCGAAGCTACTTCGCCTTGGGGAAGGAATATCTAGACACCCTCGATGTTCTACGCTGTAAGATTGCCGGGCACCTTTATTGTCTGCGATTTGAAGGGGTGATGGATACGATTGAAAACGATGGTTATGTATTGCGTGCAGAATATGGTGAAAGGCATAAACTTGCAACAATGTTGAAGGCGGCTGGGCTTGTCATATCTGTTACTGCCCGACATGTGATGCGTCTATCTAACAAGTTGCTGGGCGATCAGAATCATCCTTATGAATTAAATCCTAGTGGCTAATGTTCCATCGTGAATTACACACCATTGATAGATTGAATCGGTGATTAGGTACCAAAAAAGACATCCAAGTCTCTCGAATTCTTGGATGTCTTTTCTGTATTAATTTGTCACCCCAAAATGAGCTCTGCTTTAGAAAATCAATTTAGGATGGGCATGCTGAAGCGGTAGCGGATTGGTTTATCAGCTAGAGCTCGAGAGGCATTGACCGCACCCTGGTAGATGGAGAACATCCCGATCAAGATAAACGGTAACGCGCCTAATACTCCGAGTCCGACATAGAACAAATCGTTTGCACTACGTCCTGTTTCTTCCAAAAGGCTATCCACGTAAGGCGGGACACTATGATACATTGACGTAGCGGCACAATGA
>CAZLNX010000544.1:0-3483 GCA_964560795.1 uncultured Anaerolineales bacterium
TAAATATGATAGGAATAAATGATTGCAAATTAGCCGTACGTTGTTTGAGCATCTCATTTTCCTTTCAGGGACGTGGCAACGGATCGCCAGGGTGATGGGATCCGTTGCCACAAACTGCATTACAGAAAACTTATTTTACGTAATTAGCCCAGGTGTAATAACCCGATCTATTCATGACATCTTCGATCTCAGCCTTGGCAGCAGCCAGGGCCGAATCGAGGTCAGTTTGATCGTTGACGTACTCACCAATGTGCACACCCATGATGGGGGCATTGATGGCACCCCACTCGGGGATCAATGGTCGCCAGTCTTGGTTGGCGCAGGCCAATTGTTCCAAGATAACTGGATATTCAGGGAACATATCCTGGAGTTCAGGATCAGCCATGGTGGACATGCGTGAGGGATCACCACCAGCCTCAACCACGATCTTGCGATCGATCTCTTTGCTGGTCATCCACTGAATAAAGATGAAGGCAGCCTCTTTGTTGGCGGAATTGTCGGGAATACCCATGGCAAAGCCACCCGTCTCAGAACCACAACCTGCCGGTCCTTCGGGGTGCAGAGCATAGCCAACTTTGCCATCTACCAGGGATTGTTCGGGGTCTCGGCTCATCGAAGCGATCTTCAGCGCATCGATGTAGATTGCCGACTCTCCCTGCAAGAAGGCATTGGCCTGCTCACCAAAGCCCCAACTGGTCACACCAGGAGGCGAGTTGTCGATGATCGCCTTCAGGGCTTCCGTCGCAGCTACTGCTTCCGGCGAATCGACGGTCACGTTCCACTGGTCATCGAAGATGTTGGCACCGAAGGGGCTGGCATGCAGCAGCCAGGCGTGCACAACCTGATGGTTGGAAGCACCTCGGCTGGTCATACCATACACATCCGGCACATTCTCTGTGATGAAGGAGGCCACTTCCAATAGTTCATCGTAGGTCGTGGGAACTTCCAGGTCATACTCGTCGAAGATGTCCTGACGATAGGCCATGATGCTGGTCTCCGCTCCGAAGGGCACCCCATAGAGCGCAGCAGTTGGGCCATCCAGGTAACCACGGCGGCCACCTACCTGGCTACCGGATGCAAGGTAAGCTGGAACCAGATCTTCGGGGTCATAATTAGGATCAGTCACGCTAGCCATGGTGAAGAAGGGGGCCAGTTCAGTGAGATAGCCTTTGTTGACGAACTCCGTCTTGTTGAAGATCACCCAGGCTACAACATCATATTCTCCCTGTCCAGCAGGTTTGCTCATTTCCAAAACCTGTTTGTCTTTCATGTTCTGGTATTGGATCGAGTCCACTTCCACCTTGATGCCTGTCTCCGCTTCGAACTCGGGGATCAGCGTCTTGGCTTTCTCGAAGTGCGAGAGTGATGGCCAACTTACTACGATCGTCGTACCTGCGTAGGGGGCGTAACGCTCTTCAGCAGTTGTGTAATAGCCAGCGCGCTCCATTACATCTTCGATCTCAGCTTTGGCAGCAGCCAGAGCCGAATTGAGGTCAGTCTGGTCGTTGACGTACTCACCAATGTGCACACCCATGATGGGGGCATTGATGGCACCCCACTCGGGGATCAATGGTCGCCAGTCTTGGTTGGCGCAGGCCAATTGTTCCAAGATAACTGGATATTCAGGGAACATATCCTGGAGTTCAGGATCAGCCATGGTGGACATGCGTGAGGGATCACCACCAGCCTCAACCACGATCTTGCGATCGATCTCTTTGCTGGTCATCCACTGAATAAAGATGAAGGCAGCCTCTTTGTTGGCGGAATTGTCGGGAATACCCATGGCAAAGCCACCCGTCTCAGAACCACAACCTGCCGGTCCTTCGGGGTGCAGAGCATAGCCAACTTTGCCATCTACCAGGGATTGTTCGGGGTCTCGGCTCATCGAAGCGATCTTCAGCGCATCGATGTAGATTGCCGACTCTCCCTGCAAGAAGGCATTGGCCTGCTCACCAAAGCCCCAACTGGTCACACCAGGAGGCGAGTTGTCGATGATCGCCTTCAGGGCTTCCGTCGCAGCTACTGCTTCCGGCGAATCGACGGTCACGTTCCACTGGTCATCGAAGATGTTGGCACCGAAGGGGCTGGCATGCAGCAGCCAGGCGTGCACAACCTGATGGTTGGAAGCACCTCGGCTGGTCATACCGTACACATCCGGCACATTCTCTGTGATGAAGGAAGCCACTTCCAGCAACTCATCGTAGGTGGTGGGAACTTCCAGATCATACTCGTCGAAGATATCCTGACGATAGGCCATGATGCTGGTCTCAGCGCCGAAAGGCACCCCGTAGAGGGCATCGGTTGGGCCGGAGAGGTAGCCGCGGCGGCCACCGACAGCACTACCCGATTTGACATATGCCGGTACCAGATCTTCAGGGTCGTAATCGGGATCAGCCAGGGCAGCATTGGTGAAGAAGGGGGCCAGCTCAGTGAGATAGCCTTTGTTGACGAACTCGGTCTTGTTGAAGATCACCCAGGCAACAACATCGTATTCACCCTGCCCGTCCGGTTTGCTCATTTCCAGAACCTGTTTGTCTTTCATGTTCTGGTATTGGATCGAGTCTACCTCCACCTTGATGCCTGTTTCTGCTTCGAACTCGGGGATCAAGGTTTTGGCTTTCTCGAAGTGTGAGAGTGATGGCCAACTTACCACAATCGTCGTGCCTGCATAGGGTTCATAAGGGTTGAAATCGTCAGCAGCAGTGGCATCTTCGATAACACCTACACCACTTGAGGCCGTGGTAAACAGCATTAGTATTGTCACAAAGGCCAGGATCAGCCGAATTTTTTTATTATTCATTTCTACTCCTCTTTCTACTTCAGGATCGTTTTACGAAAGCAATTTATCTTGTATAATCTATGTATGGGTCTCTTTGAGGCCTTGTGGCTTAATGTTCAGAAATCTTGTCGGTAGCCGCTGACTGCCAATATTTGATTTCAATCATGAGCCTTTTTTGTTGCACCTCCTTTCTCATTTCTCATTCGCTGGCTTGAAATTGCGGTTCTTTGATCGGAATTCATTGTGTTATCAGCTTTCCTACAATAACGCCTTGAAGGGTAGATCAGGCTCGATTGTAAAAGCATCATCAAAACCACGCGGATGTTGATAAATGATCTTTTCTTTATCGTTGGGATAAACGTACTTCCCACCGACTTGCCAGATAAACGGTTTGAATTGGTACTGTAACCTATCTTTTTTCATCTTCCAGAGAACCAGAATTTCATTAGGATCAGTCTGGAAATTAGTCCAGATATCATGATGTATTGGAATGACCACCTCGGTGTTCAGACATTCCGCCATGCGCAGGATGTCTACCGAGGTCATTTTGTCGGTCATGCCACGCGGGTTTTCGCCGAATGAAGCCAGAGCTACATGGATCTTATGGTCATTGCCATGTTTGGCATAGTAATTCGAATAATGCGAGTCCCCGCTGTGATAGATATTGCCGCCGGGCGTTTTGATCAAATAGTTGACCGCTTTTT
>CAZLNX010000545.1:0-3482 GCA_964560795.1 uncultured Anaerolineales bacterium
TGAGCGCAAGGTGGATCGTACTCTCTAAACCCCCAGTCGTCTGCAAGCGGGGTTAGCTGCTAACTCGCTAATTACTTTGCCAGTCTTCAGGGTGCATCCATAAAGAATCTGAAAGAAATGACTGAATTCCTGCAGCATTTACGATAGGAATAGTTCTCGTATAGTCAAAATACAGAGCATCGGATAATTCGTCAATTTTGGAGAATCCACTAAGTGCGTGTGAAATATCTGGTGTTTGAGAATAGTGAAAGAGGAGCCATTCTCTCTCAACAAGACTTTCTGCAGGTAAATCAATTTTTCCTGTGTTTATATCAGCCTCAGACAAATCAATATCACTCACCCATAACTTGGCAGTTGTAAAAATCACTGGCAAGAAGGCTGCATATTTACTTTCTCCAAAAGAGCCGCCCAATGGCATTGTTTTTGTTTTCTCTAGTTTAGAAGCAAAATAATTAAAAAGCCCATTTTGTCCTCTTAATACTTGTGTTATTGCATCATTTATATTTCCTCTACCGAATTTGCCATCTCCCTTTTGGCCACTTTTTACTTCAAATGCCAAGCGGTATATTTCGTCAGATCTCATAATCCAATCTATGCGCTCAGTAGGAGGGTCACCACTTGCTTTTCTACTTACTAGAACTTCTCTAACAATTCTTTCACGCCCGCTTGCCATTCGGCTTACAAATGGGGCCTTCACAAAACACCAATTTGATAAAGCGGGATCAGCACGCTTACATTCTGCAACTAGGTAAAAGGGCTCTTTGGTATTTCGCAATATAAAATCGATATGCGTAGAAACTCCATTTATTTCGACAGGAAATTCAGATACCTCGAAAACCCATGGCGAATTATGATCATCAAAACACTTTTTTGATGTTTTTAATACTGCATATTGAAATCCATATCCATGAACATTCAATTGATGAGCTAGACCCTTTTCTGGATTTTGTTGCATATAAGTTTCCTCATTTGGTTGGCAGCTTACGGGGGCTTCAGGCGCCCGGCGGTGCAAACCAATTCCACCTTTTGCCCATAACCACTGGCCTGAACTCAACACTGCGACCCGGCGGTTTCGCTTTTCGACTAACTCTATCTTATACGATATTTTGGCTTTTCGCCCGCTCCGCAGCACGAAAGTGCGCAGGACACCTGAAGCATCACGAAGTGAGCGCAAGGTGGATCGTACTCTCTAAATCCCAAGTCCGACACCACGCGGGGTTGGGCGCACTGACTAACTTGTATCGCTGGTTGTTTCTTCAATTGAATTTATCTTTTCTTTAACTCTATTTAACATTGCCGGAAGTTCATAAAAATACTCAAGAATTACTGCACACAAATTACATAAAACATCAGCATCTTCTTCTTTGATATCGGTGTTTTCTAACAATGGATCATGAGCTGCAATATTTCGAAATACTCGTAGATTTTGGGCCATCTCAACGAGATTTTTCGGCAAATACTCATGTTTGCCAAGGTACTCTATCCTATTATAGAGGTTCTTTCCCTCCGCTCCAACATCTTTACACATAAACTCAAGAGTTCTTCCTACGAATAAGGCAGATGCTATTGGTTCAATACTTTTTAGCTTTACTGCGGTTGAAAATGACTTATCTAAATGAATTGGCAAATGGGCAAATTGTCTTTTTGGGGAGGGAAATAATATTTTCTTATCAATAATTCGATCCCAAACTTCTTCACCCTTGTAATCTTCCCCAACCAAAATCTCATTAAAAGAAGAATGTGATATCTGAAAGATATTTACATTGCTGCAATTTGTACACATTAAGATTTCCCACTCACGAGCAACATCTTCGGTCCCCCAGCTAGGGTCTTCAATAATATCTACTTGTCTACCTTTACAAATGATAGCCATAGATGCCGAATTGCCACAATGATGACACATTTTCGCTTTTGAGGTCATCTCATGAGAAGTATCAGAATATTCTTTTACCACGATCTTCACCCTTTAGTATTCTATAGAAATGTGCGCCCAACGGGGGCTTCAGGCGCACGGCGGTGCAGACCAACTACACCTTTTGCTCATAACCTTTGAACTTAACTCAACACAGCGACCCGGCGACTTAGCTTTTCGACATACTTAATCTTATACGATATTCTGACTTTTCGCCCGCTCCGCAGCACGAAAGTGCGCAGGACACCTGAAGCATCACAAAGTGAGCGCAAGGTGGATCGTACTCTCTAAACCCCGAGTCCGCACCACGCGGGGTTAGGCATGGTGCCGTCTTGCATAAATCACGCATATTTAATAATAGTTCCTCGTTCACCAACTGCCCAACCAACACTACTGGATACCATAGAAATTGAATGAAGTTCTACATCAACTGGGCAGTTACTTTTTTTCCACTTGATACCATCCCAATTCAAAATAACACTATTCGTACGAAGACCGCCACCACCAACCGCCCACCCTTCAGATGGTGAAATTAGAGCTACTGAGTTTATATGAGCATCTGTCAAATCTTCTAAAGGGAATTTTAATATTTCTTCTCTTGTCCTACCAATGGTTTTGTCTGTGCCGTGAATTGCTCTCCAGCCATATGCTTCATCAACGAATTTAGCCCAGTGATATATTGCTCCATTTATACCTACAGCACAACCATATTCTTCCGAGCAAAAATCAATCGATTTTATATCTTGCGAAAATCTTGCTAATTTTGTATCAGCAATTATGTCGCCCAATTTTTCCCATTTATTACCATCCCATTTTAGAAACAATCCAGTATGACCGGCAGCCCAATCACCATACACTGTAAATATAAATTCAGTTGTCGGACTTTCGATTGAATTCCATTGAGCACCATCCCATTTTAGAATAGTTCCTCCAGAACCAACCGCCCAGCCAACTGTAGATGAAGACATGTAAATAGACCATAATATCTTGCTTGTTGGATTACTCATTTTTATCCAAAACTGGCCATTCCAACGAAATAAATCTCTTCCAACTATCCATCCATCTCTATCTGAGAGCATATAAACTGACTTAAGAGCAGATCCAGAACTATATATTTTCCTAGGCAATGTTTTGGTATCAGAAAGAGATTTCCATTCCGATCCATTCCAATGAAGAACTACACTGGTTGATCCACTGTGCCCAACTGCCCACCCATTATCATCAGATAACATGGATATCGAATGAAGATTAATACTGGTTGGACTAGTTACCTTTCGCCATTTTCGAGTTGCATTCATTTTAAATTATCTTTTTTCCTTTGATTACATATTGATGAACTAACACAAATGCCTAACGGGGGCTTCACGTGCCGGGGGCGCCATAGGCGGGCACTTCACCCGGCTTGCCGCAGGCACACCCGGTGCATCGTGCGGAGCACGAGCTAAGGGTGGTTCGTGTTCTCGATAACTCCAATCGCTGCCCAAACCTGATTTTTCGCCCGCTCCGTAGCACGAAGTGAGCGCAAGGTGGTTCGTACTCTCTAAACCCCAGTCACTTGCAAGCGGGGTTA
>CAZLNX010000546.1:0-3479 GCA_964560795.1 uncultured Anaerolineales bacterium
CACATGATGTACTGCTACGATATGGTAGGGCCTTGCTGAAAAATATTCGCAAGATCATCCGCCCCTGCACGATGGGCAATATCTCGCAATGGATTTGTGGAATTCTCGAAATCTGAGAAATACTGTTGATACACTTGCGCCATACGCCCAACATCCGTGGGGTATTTAGGGGTTATCGCACCTAGCGTAAAACCAGAAACCTGAGCCAGTTGATCTATGGCTCGATAGTTTTGGGCGAACTGGTCCATACTTCCTTTAAAACCTTCATCTGATACCGCTCGCGCAAGCACAGCCTGATCGAAACCCAAATCTTCAGCGCCTTTCATATCCCCGGAACCGCCATGTTTACCCGACGTGGGGGAATGACCTACGACATCATGCATACGAGATCGCAACTCCGACTGGCGGGCGGATAAGGTATCCATTTGAGCGCTACTGCGCGCATCGCGAGACAATCTATTCAACCCCAGCCTATCATACATCTGAGCTTGTCCCGTGAGTTCCTGAGCCTTGTGGTAATGCTGTAAAGCGGCTCCTAATTCTCCTCCACCACTCGTAGTATCACCCCCAATATCAGCTCCTGCACCGGCGAGAGTGCTGCCGGCACTTCCGCCCCCGCTCGCGGCTGAACTACCTGTCGCGGCCCCAGCACCACCAGCGGCTCCGGCTCCAGCAGCAGCCAACGCTGCCGTTTGCACAACCGCTTTCGTTGCACCCGCCATCTTCTGGAAAGCGCCTACGCTGGCAGAGAGGGTGAACTTACTGAGTATCCCGGCCAGGGAGATCATAAAGCCAACTGCACCGGTCAACCACATCAAGCGGATCAATACCGATAGCAACCCGCCTCCAGCGTTAAATGGATTGCCGGCCATGATCCCGGCCTTGAAGATGCCCCCAGCGACAATGGGCAATAAGACGATTACGGCGATGGCTTTGATCCACAGAGAACGCAACCAACGCATTTGAGGAATGACACTGGTAATCGAGATGGCTGGAGCCGTGATTGCCATGACATACATGGTTGCGTTGGCGGAAGCAAAGGCGAACATCATCCCCGCTACAGCCAGCAATCCTATGATGGCCATACCAACGACGATAAAACCAGAAAAAAAAGTCGCTTTGAGTGTTCCTGCTACCACTGATGGTACGCTCATAATAAGCACGAATGCTCTTGCCAGATCAGCCGTTTCCCCCAGCGCCTTCCCCGCTATCCACCAAGATAATTCCGTCAGCAGGTCCAGGAAAGGGCCAGAAGCGACGGCCAGAACACCCGCGGTGACCCAATCCCCGAATACTTGCAGCGCATTGTCGTCATTGCCCAGTAGGCTGTTCCAATGATACATCGCCAGACGCAGCAGGAACAAAGCAGGTGCCAGTGCTGCGGCTGTGGGCAAACCTGAACGCGCCGCAGCGTTGTAGAATCCTTGACTTGGGGCCTGGATGACCTGGCCAATCACGCCTGCCCAACTTGCTGTCTTGTCACTCAAGCTCTCGGCCTCTTTTTCGGCAGCCTTGTTGAGCACTTCCGTGAGGGCGTCATACAAGGTATCCGCCGGGAAGACGATTTTGTGAATAACGTATTGGATGATGTTGGAGATAAAACCACCGCCGCTGTCGTCTTCGCCACCACCTTCATCACCACCACCATCATCTCCTTCGTCCGAATTCGGGCTCGGCGGATAGGGATTGAGTGTGCCAGACTGTTGATCGGATTGAATTGGCAAGTCTGGTGCTGGTACTTGATATACTGGTGCTTCAACCACACCAAAAGCCAGGCTGGTAAGTGAAAGTAGTGCTATGAGTATTACGGCAATTCGGTGGTACATAAACGATACTTTAGCACACTCCGGGAAAGGGAAATCAACCAGCATCCCCTCGCAACCTGGCAAACAGAAGCAGACTACTAAGCAGATTGTTCCAAATCTCATCCCAAGCTAGAATTCCAAAGCTAATTGATTGATGCGTTTGTTTTGGTAGCACTGCGCTTGATACCCGCATCGTGTACATTTCCGCGGTTGGTTCAACGCTACAATCGGGGGATGCGGGTTGTTCTTGGCTAGATACGCCATTCGTTCTATCATTTTGGGGAGATCTTCAGCTTCGATCACACCACCAAATGGCTCAGCACTGCCACGGAGCGGATCAATCGCCCACACTTCTAGGGGTGACGGCCAGGGTTGGTCCCCTTGCGGGCTGGATTGTTGCGCCAAGAGAAAACGCAATTGATCTCGTTGCCAATGGCTAGCCATCAGCCCGGCCACGATTCTGCTGGCGCGTCCATCTTGTGCCGTCCACACCCAGACGGGGAAAGAGACACTGCGGCGGACGCCGGAAACGACCAGGCCTAGTTCTTTCAGTTCAAGTGTGGCTGGCGTGAAAAACCTGATCTCGGTTTCCCAATCCCCAACGATAAAGGCCCAGGTGCGGATATAGGTAAAAAAGTTTTCCCAGTTGCCATCCAGTTTCTGTATTGCCCCGTGAAAAAGATGCCGTTTAGACAGTTCAATCCTGCCTCCAGAAAAAAGAGGTAATCGCTCGGGGGCTACGACCTCGGGGTGGCGTTTTCGATAGGCCTCGATCTTGGCGATAAAGGCTTTGACATCCTCGATCAGCCCGCCGAAACCATATCCGGCGAGGGCATCCTTGAGAGTCTTGTCACTGCTGGATAGATCCTCGATCGCCTGCCAGATTGGATCGAAGGGAATGACAGGGTCAGCCCCGGCGATCCACCAACGCGCTGCGCCAGGGCAAAAGGCATACAACAACGCGGCCAGGATGGGATGGCCGCGCGGGTTTTTGGGGTTTTGTAAAGCACGGAAGAGATCAGTATACATGGGCTATTCAGCATGGATATATATCTGCCCGTTGCACAACTTTCTATTATTTCTCAGGGAGAGAATGCAGCAGTTCCACTCTCGAATATATTCATCACCAGCAGCCAGACCGCAAAAGGGATCACCCGCCAGGCTCCCGGGCTTTGGACACCCATCACCTGCCTGCCCTTGACCTTGCGCCATACCAACTGGAGGCTGGCCGTCGTCAGAAACAAGATAAACATCAGGGATACCGCCACGCCTACTTGATGGACAGGCACAAACCAGAGCATCGCCATCCACAGTTTGGCATCTCCTCCCCCTAACCAGCCGACGTGCCAGGCGATGAACAGTAGCACACATCCAAACCAGGTTTCCGCCGCGCCTGGGAAGTGCAAGATCAGCCCGGCCAGCAGTAGGAAAAAAGTGACCGGGTTGGGAATACGGCGATGGCGGAAATCGTACCAGGCCAGCCCCGACGTTTCGAACAGTATTAAGATATACAAGATCGTCACCGGTCACCCGGCCATCCAATCTGCCCCTGCCCTTCGCGAACGCCCCAATAGACCACCCCTCCACCAAAGTTATAGGAAGCCGCCCAAGAGCCGCTAATGCCATTGCCGTCGTTCATACGGCGCAGGATAACATTGCGGTTCCAAAAGGCAT
>CAZLNX010000547.1:0-3477 GCA_964560795.1 uncultured Anaerolineales bacterium
CAGATTTTGTAATTGGTATTCTTTGTCTATCGAGATTTTCACCGATTTCGCCAAGCTCAACTAATGGCCATTCTAAATCAACCTGAATATGGGGCGTGTAATTCTCAACCACCTGCTGTGCGCCGTCAATGATGGACTGGTAGGAATCGATTTCTGCCACGATGGAGCGCTGGACTTCGATGGGCGGAAGGGGGATTTTTTCGCGATAAGCATCGTTTCGGTTCAGTCCGGGAATACCTGCTTGAATATTTATTTCACCTAATTTCAAGTACTTGAGTTGATGATAAATGTATTTTAGGTCTAGTTTATTGTGGTCAATAATGTTGACATAAAAAGTCGTATCAATTGGAAATCCATTTAGTTCAGTATAAGTTACTTCTCCAGCGGATCCCTTACGACCAACAATAATGAATGGGCCTTCTACTAAGTATTCATCATGGTATCCCACAATTCCATTTGAACCAAAGACAGAATAATCACCATCCCGTCTGTCAGCTTTTTTGAGACCTTTCCCATACTCAAGGGTTATGACTTCTCCTAACTCAACTAACGGCCACTGAACATTTCGAAAATCTCTAGTTTCTTGATATCTTCCACTTGAAAGATTGAAATCTCCATCTTCAGCAATTTTCTCTTTGGGCACCGCATGAGCGAGATGGGAATCAATTTCCATGTTGGGATCAGCTTGATAAGCCTGAATCACCCGTAAAGCCGGGGGCAGATCATCCTGGTCAATCTTCCGACGCTGAGCGCCCAAACCGAAGCCGTCATTCTGCACATCCACAAATAAAATCCGGTCGGCGCGCTTGGCTAGGGTCTTATCCATCAATAAAATCGATGTCTTGACCCCGCTGTAGGGGTTGAACATCCCAGCCGGGAGGGAAACCACGGCCCATAAATAGTTATCGTCCACCAGCATTTTACGCAGGGCTTTGTATGCGTTTGAAGATTGGAAGATGATGCCTTCCGGAACAATCACCCCGGCCCGTCCGTTGGGGTTGAGATGTTCGGCGATATAGTCCACAAACAGCACTTCGGAGCGTTTGGATTGGATCGCAAAGCGCTGGTGCGGCCGGATGCCGCCTTTGGGCGACATAAACGGGGGATTGGCCAAGATTACATCGTAGGTATCGTCCCAGCGGTCTTCACTGGTTAGGGTGTCGTATTCGTAAATCGTGGGCTGCTGGAACTGGTGCAGATACATATTGACCAGCGAAAGCCGGACCATATCGGGGGAAATATCGTAACCCATAAAATTCCGGGTCAGGCGCTGGCGTTCATCTGGGGTTAGAGGTGTCTCAGCATTTTGCGCCATAATGTGCTTGAATGCCGAAATCAAAAATCCCGCCGTACCGCAGGCTGGGTCCAGGATCGTGTCGGTTTTGGTAGGAGCGACTGCCTGGACGATAAAGTCGATGATGTGGCGGGGAGTGCGGAACTGTCCGGCTGCCCCCTGGGATCCCAACACCGAGAGCAGGTATTCGAAGGCATCCCCCAGGCGTTCGGAATGGTCGTAGGTGAAGCCATCGATCTCTTTGAGAAAGAGATTCAGGGTTTCAGGATCGCGGTAGGGCAGGAAGGCATCTTTGAAGATGTCCCGGAAAAGCTGGGGGATGTGGGGGTTCTGGCCCATCCGGGTGATGGCCTGAACATACAGATCCAGGCGTTGGTGCCCCCCTAGGCGTTTATCCGTCAATTTAAACCAACTGAATTGGGCGTATTCTTCAGCAAAGAAAGAAGGTTTTCCCCCCAGTTCAACCGCTTCTTGATCCATATCGTGCATGAACTTATAGATCAGGGCGGTGGTGATCTGTTCAACTTGAGCTTTGGGGTCGGGCACTTTACCGACCAGGATGTCGCGAGCAGTATTGATGCGGGTTTTCGTACCAGTATCAAGCATGAAATCTCCAGAAAGGGTTAGGCGTAAGTGTTGAGGGGGACATAGTCATTCACGTATTCTGGGACAACTTCCCGCCAGCCGTTGAGGGCGCGAAATTCTGCCAGGGTTAGTTTGGGATTGTTGGCCAAACGGGCAAATTGCCCGGTTTTGATGATCTCCCGGATTTCAGGATCGGTCAGGTAGGCTTTTAGAAAGTTTTTGATCAGGATGGCATAGCGGTGTTCGGGTTTGTGGATGGCCACAAATTTTTGATATTCTTCTTCCAGAAGATCATTCTTGTTTTTAAAGGAGTCAATCAAACCAAAAGCGCGTTGAAGTACTTCAACCCAGGTAAGACGGCGGTCCAGGTTTTCAGACCGCATTAATTTATCCAGGGTGACATAATCTTCGGGTTTGTTTTCGTACCGTTCCCGCATGATCCGAGCGGCGTATTCCCAGCGTTCCTGTTTCACAGCTTCAGAAATATCTTCATCGGATTGGATAGGACGTACAAAGCGCTCGAAAAGTTTGCGGTCTACCTTCATCCCTTCAACCCCAACAGGCGTTTCATCATAGATTTTGAGAGGGTCAGGCGAATAGACAGTTGCTCCTTCGCTTACACTTGGTCGTGGACCTTCCCCAGTGCCTGTGCCAGTTTCAACCGGGAGCTTGAGCACTTCATCATAATCATATTTCTCTTCAAAGTATTCGCAGTTGGCAAAGAAATCAAAGAGTTTGAAACGCTCTTTTTCGATAGTTCTCTCGGTAACTCGTGCCCCTTCTTTAATTTGATACTTAAACGTAAATTTGCGGGTGCCGCGTCCTTTGATCTGAATGAAATCTGTAGGGGAGAAGATCGGTCGCAGCATCGCTAGATTGAGAATATCCTGGCAGTCATAGCCGGTTGTCATCATCCCCACGGTGACACACACACGGGTTTTACTGGACTTGTAGCCATCTAAAAATCGAGTGTGCCCGTTGAGATTGTTATTCGCAAAATTCTTAGTGTACTGCTGGGCGTTGGGAATATTGGATGTGATCTGGACCGCAAAATCAGAGTTGTATTTGCCAGGGAACATCTGATCGGCAAATTTATTCAGAATTTGGGTGATCTTGGAAGCATGTTTTTGACTCACACAAAAAATAATGCCCTTGCCAATTTCACCCGTGATCGGCTCCCGCAGAGCGTTTTCAAGAAAAGTCTTGCAAAAGATTTTGTTTGTGGGATCAGAAAAGAACTTTTTCTCGAAATCCCGATGATAAAAAGTCTGCTCTTCGTCTTCACCTTCGTCATTTTGCTGTAGAACGGCATAACCTTCATCAGAAAGCAGCTGCGTGGTGATTTTTGTTCGGGCATCTGCCACAACTGGATTGATCAAAAAATTCTGTTTGACACCTTCCACCAGGCTATATCGAAATGTAGGTTCTCCATTTTCGCATCCAAAGGTAGTGTAAGTATCGAGCAGTTGGCGACGTTCCCAAGCCCGTGGATCACGTTGGCTGAGATCATCTGGGTCAATATGTTTGAGATAGTCCTTTGGGGTGGCGGTTAGTCCAAGTTTGTAGCCCACAAAATACTCGAAAACCGCCCGGCTGTT
>CAZLNX010000548.1:0-3466 GCA_964560795.1 uncultured Anaerolineales bacterium
CCGATTAGTTCAGCCGTCTCAAAATGGGAAGTTATTTTTGCACGCCTCCTTAGTTGTTTCCGATATGAGAGATCATTCTTTGTTCGATGATCAAACTTGGGAAGGGGCGATAATCGGATTGCCATTGAAAATTGGTGATCGGGTGGTCGGCGTGATGAACGTTGCCATGGACCAGCCCAACAAATTTTCAGATGATGAGCTGGGAATTCTCGAGTTACTCGCTGACCAGGCAGCTATTGCTATCGAGAACGCTCGCCTCCACGGGCAGGTGCAAGATCATGCCCAGAATCTAGAAGAACGGATCCTGGTGCGCACAGATGAGTTAAGAAAAACAATCAATTTGATGGCGGGACGCGAAGTCCGTATGGCTGATCTCAAGAAGGTGATCAAGAAACTCCGAAGACAATTAGAAGAGGCAGGTATGACACCGGTAGCGAACGACCCCTTGGATGAGCCAATTTTATAGCGACAGGTGGTTCCATGGCAAAGCAAAAATCTCGAGAAGAACTTCTCTCTGAAATAAAAAGTTTGTTTGATCATGTTCCCATTGGACTTTATCGCACGACTCCCGATGGGAAAATTATTGATGCGAATCCCGCGCTGATACAGATGTTGGGATTTCCTGACCGGCAAACGCTGCTTGAAGTGAATACGAACGATCTTCACGTTGATGTGCAGAGGCGTCGTGAATTGCAAAATAAAATGGAGCAAGAGGGCACCATTCGCAATGTCGAATTGCAGTTGCAACGCTACGATGGCTCCACTATCTGGGTGGTTGATAATGCCTATCCTGTTCCGGATTCTGAAGGGAATGTTTATTGTTACGAAGGTAGCTTAGACGATATCACTGAGCAGAAACATGCTGAGAGCAAAATCTTGGAATGGAAGAATCGGTATGAAGTAGCTGTGCAGGTAAGTGGGCATCTTCTATATGACTGGGATTCAAGTACAAATGAGGTCACCTATGGTGGAGCGTTGGATACTTTGCTTGGATACTTGTACGAAGAAATGGAAGGTGGTCTAGATCATTGGATTGAACTCATTCACCCTGATGATGTGGAGCACTTCGAAAAAACTATTGAGCGCTTGATTGCTACAAAAGAGAAAGCCCGTTTAGAATACCGCGTTCGCAGGAAAGATGGCAGCTATGTCCATATTGAGGATTCAGGCAATTTCATCACTGACGAACATGGCAATCAGATCAGGATGATTGGTTTCGTCAAGGATATTGATGAGCGTGCTCAGGCTGAGCAATTTTTGATCGATGAGGAAGCCCGCTACCGGACGTTATTTACTGAGTCTCCCATAGTGCTTTGGGAAGAAGATTTTTCAGATGTTAAAGAATATATCGATGCTTTGAGCAATGAGGGAATTGATGATTGGCGCGAATACTTCTCTGCGAACCCAAATGATTTGGCTGAGTGCTTGCAGCGGATAAAGATTTTGAACGTCAATATGGCTGCCTTGGATTTCTATGAAGCTAGCAGCGTTGATGAATTAATCGGTAGTTTGGAATCGTTGTTTACTGAAGAATCTTTTCCCGTATTTCAGGATGAAATAGTAACTCTGGCACGTGGTGATTCGTTTTTTGAAAGTGAAGTTCAGACGGTTACTCTCACTGGGAAACCTCTTTACGCGCTGATGAGAGTGACCATTCCTAAAGATTTCGAGAACACTTGGGAAAAAGTATATGTTTCAGCTTTAGATATCTCCGAGATGAAGAAAGCTGAAGAAATTCTCAAACACCGTGCAGACCGAATGGCTGCTTTGCATGCTGCCACTCTCGATCTCACTACCCCCGCGGAATTGGAACCAATCTTAGAGTCGATCATTGCTCGCTCTGTGGATCTTTTAGATGGTTCGTCGGGTGGGATGTATCTTTGTGACACTGAAAAACGTCAGGTGCGCTGTGTGGTGAGCTACAAAACGGCACGAGATTTCGCTGGCACGGTGCTCAATTATGGTGAGGGTGCTGCGGGTGTTGTTGCAGAAACTGGACAGCCCTTGATCATTGACGATTACCGCACCTGGGATAGACGTGCTGAGATTTATGATGGCGATGAGTCATTACAGGCTATCCTCAGTGTGCCCATCATCAGGCAGGAGAAAATTCAGGGCGTTTTGCATATCATGCGTGAAACTGAGGATAACAAGTTTACTCAAGATGATCTTGATCTATTGCTGATCCTGGCAAATCACGCTGCCATTGCCATGGAAAATGCCCGTCTATTACAACAAATCCAACAGCACGCTGACGAGTTAGAAGAACGTGTACTTGACCGTACGCAAGAATTGCGCACTATGGTCAATGCCATGGCGGGTCGCGAAATTCGCATGGCTGAATTGAAGGATGTCATCGAGAAACTACGCCGACAGATCGAGGCTTCAGGAATGACTCCCATTGCCGATGATCCATTGAATGAAGCGCTATGATAAGGGAAATGTTTTCAATGGATAATAGAAACACAAAAACATTACGAATCCCATTACTATACGTGATCACAGTTCCCCTGACTGGCTTACTCATCATGGTGGCTGGATTGGTCGGTTATTTTTCCTACCGTAACGGACAACTGTCGATTGACAGTGTTGTTGCTCGATTAGAGGATGAGATCTCTGCGAGGATCGAAGAACGCCTGCTAGATTTTCTGATTTCACCCCATAGAATAAACCAGATTAATGCCGATGCCATTCATCATGGAATTCTCGATGCAAACGACCCACAGGAATTGGAAAAACATTTTTTGAAACAGATCCAGGTATTCGATTCGGTTACCAGTATTTATTTTGGCAACATCCAGGGCGGATTGGTAGATGCCGGGAGGGAGGGTCCTACAGGCTCGTTGTACGTTATTTTTACCGAAGGATTTGTCAGCGGACCCTTTCACAAATATGCTACTGATGATTTGGGTGCCCACACTGAGCTGTTGGTTACTGTCCCGGAATTTGATGCGCGTACGCGGCCCTGGTATACGAAGGCAGTCGAGAAAGGATCTGCTACCTGGGGGGATGTATACCTTTTATTTACCGGGCAAGATATGGCTCTCTCTGCCAGCCAACCGGTCTATGCGCCATCTGGTGAACTCCTGGGTGTGGTTTCCACCGATATATTTACTTCTCATCTCAATAACTTGTTGGCAAATCTTTCCATTGGCAAAACAGGTCAAACCTTTGTTATGGAACGAAACGGATTATTGGTGGCATCCTCAACTGGTGAAATGCCGTTCACTGAGTCTGGCGAAAGTGGTGGGCAGCGACGGTTATCGGCTACCGAGAGTCTAATTCCCGGTATCCGTTTAGCGGCGGAATTCTTGGATACACAATTTGGTGATTTAACGAATATTTCGTCTGAGCAACGCCTGGAATTCGAGATCGATGGTTATCGCCAGTATCTGAAAGTATTGCCTGTGAGCGGCTTTGGTGCATAAATCCGAAAGGCAGCTATAATAGGCGCAATGATTTTCTG
>CAZLNX010000549.1:0-3461 GCA_964560795.1 uncultured Anaerolineales bacterium
GTCGCCGGCTCCCTGGCAGCTAGCCATGGAAGATGCTCAACTGGAACTGGTGTGATTGTCCCACCAAAATGAAGTGAGAGAGGAGATCGTTCCTCTCTCACTTCAGGCCTTGGTAGCGACAATGCCATACTTGGACTGCCATTGCATTGCCGGCGTTTCCTGCTATGGTTTCCTCCAGCGGCGGAATCGTTCTTCGCAGGAGGATTCGGGGAGGCGGGCTCCGGCTTCCAGGATGCTCTTCAGGGAGTCAGCTCCGTTGAAGGATGAAATGATCTCGGTGCGTACCATTTCATCCAGCACCCACAATATGCCGTGGAGGGGCACTCGATGCACCTCAGCCAGTTGACGCAACCCAGCATCGCCGGTCAACAAAATGGCGCCGAGACTGCGCGTAGCCACAAAAGCGAATAGATCAGGTGTGGATAGGGCTTTATGTTGTGAGCGAAGGGCGGTGTCCTGAGCTTGTCGAAGGGCGATCACCTCGAGAACCAGATCCGCTTCCAGAGTGAGGCTTTGCAACCCGAGTTCAACTAACATTGATCCTTCAGGACGCTGTAATTCGGCAATCACAACATCCGGGGATGCAATCGTGTAGGGCAACCGGAAGAACGCAGGTAGTAATTCGCCTTCCCAAAGGTCAATGAGGATATTGGTGTCGGCAATGAATAATGGCGACGGTGCGATCATTAATGCAACTTACCCCCAAGTGGTGCCAGCCGCGCTAATGGCGAATCTAATAGTTCTTCAGCGCGCGTAGCGGAAATCACACCCTCCGCCATCGCCCGCAATACCAATTGTTGCATGCGTTTGGGACTTTCCGGCGGGTACGCATCGCCCGGCTCGTCCCGGTGCCAACCTTGCTGGCGAAACCGGATATTCAGCTGGCGGGATTTGCTCTCGCTGATGATGTTCAGGTCTTTTGCCCGGTAGATCCAGGCTTGCATACTGAGGCCGTATTTGTGTTTGAGCAGATGTAACTCTTGCACACTCAAGGATTGGCGGTGTTCACCCAATTCCTCATACACCACTGGCTGAGGAGCAAGGAATGCGCCGGCGAAACGGTTGGCAGCCTTTTCGTCATCCACATCATCCCCTAAATCCAGCAGGATATGTCCCAGCTCGTGAGCCAGGTTAAATCGCTGCCGGTCACCGGGGATATCTCCCTTTACGACGATGACCGGTAGGTGCTGGTTGATCCAAATGGTGAGTGCGTCGAAATGATCCACCCCTTCGATGAGATGCACCTTGATGTCCCTGGCCTCCAGGGTTTCCATCAAATTGTCGATAGGATCCAGACCCAGGTCCCACGCGCGACGCAAATCCAGTGCTACGCGTTCGATGTCGTTCAACGTGTTGATATGTAAGTCGATCTCAGGCCGGAGAAACTCAGGTTGCTCACCAAATAATCCCTCGATGTCGAGATAACGTTCGATCCAATCCCGGGTGCGCTCGAGAATGGCTTCTTGTTCTTTCACCCGCAGCGTTACGCGCTTGCGAAATGCTGGCTTGGCCAGGACAACCTCGATGGGCCTGAGCAGGTATTCGACTTTTACATTCAATGCTTGAGCGAGCTTGATCAGAACAGCCGAGTCTGGGGTGATTTGATCCCGTTCGTATTTCGAGATGGCCATGCGGGTAACGCCAGCGCTTTCCCCTAGGGTTTGCTGGCTCATCCCGGCCATCTTGCGTGCCATCTTTAAACGTGCTCCCACGACCATCCTCCACCTCCTTGTTTCTTGGTTTACATTATATCTAAATATTGATGATTTGTAAACCGGTTGGTAGAGAATCCGTCCAGACGGCAAGGGATAAGGATCGAGTCTTGTATCGCGGTCCGTTAAATTCTTGTTATGGTACTTACGGATTGTTTTGGTGATCTTTCAGTGGAAGAGCGCCAGTAGCTCCATAGCGTGCTTTCACGTCAGGCAAGTTGAAATACCAGCCCCAAAATCGCCGAATTGCGGCAGGCAAGACCAGATAGGGCAAATAGATGTATATCGTTCTCAAGCTAATTGCACGCAAATCTTCGCTGCTTCCCCGGGTCAGCACTCTGGCAAGATACCACCTCCGGAAAGCATCGGTTTGTTCCTCTTCAGGTGGAATTTCGTAGTCCCACACCAGGGCAGGGTTTACGGGGATTGGTTCGGAGAGGATGGTTTTTGTCGTCTTAGCCATTTGGCGATCTCGCTTATCCATGAAGACATTTTACAGCATGCATCCCATTACTTGGAATGCGAATTCAAAATTTCCAGTCTCAATCACGATAGGAACAACGACTTACTCAACCTGCGGTGCTGCCCTACGCTTTTCAAGCGTATGGGCAGTGCCGCTATTCAAATTTCATCAATAAACGAAAGGAGCAAATCATGACATTGCATTGGACAGAAAAGAAACGCGCCATCGCACGCATAGGCGCTGAGCTGCAAAAACGCGGCTGGACGATTTATGGGTATGACCCCGGCGAGAGCGACCCCATGACCGATTACTTCCGGGCGGCTTCCTGGGACGGCGTAGCGATTTGCGAAGTCAAATACCCGGGCCTGGTTGCTTGCGTCCAGGTGGGGGATTTCACCGTAGAGACCCACGCCGGAAAGGATGGTTGGCCCCAATTTATGGCTACCCCAGCCGTAAAGGGTGGCATATCGAAAGAAATGGCGAAATCGTCGAGACGGGACTGGCTTACATGATGAAGTGTTCCCGCTACCGCGATTGGGAAAAGCATGTGGAGCAGGTTGCCACGGCTATCGAGCGAGCGGCAGAACGAGCGCTCATCGCTTCACCCGGTGAAAGGCCAGATCGAAATCTGGTTGGAAACGGGATCAGTCTGGAATATGACCGGGACTGGACCTGGCTCTTTTTCCCGGAGAAACCCGAAGCAGAGGTCCGGGAGCGGCTCAAAAACATGGGCGCCCGTTGGAGTAATAAACGCCAGGGCTGGTACTTCCGCCGGCATGTCGAGCTGGATGAGTTGGCCTGGTTGTTTGTAGATGAGGATGGTGCGTTTAACATTCTCGAAGAAGAGACCGTACCGCTCGTGCTTGATGATCACGGCATGGATGAGGAACCGACGAATATGATTCCCGAGGGTGCCTGTCCTGATCCAGGTAGGAGCGAAAGGGAAGTGCAGATCGAAGCCTTTGATAGGCTGCGGGGAGAAGCCGCAGAAAAGGGCATCCACGCCGGCCCGAATGCAGAAGCATACACCTTGATGCCGGAATGGTCGCTGCCTTTCTTGCCGGGGATCGGGCAATCCGATAAAGATGATCCTATTATTTGGTTCAAATTCTTCCACCCTCTGTCCTCCTGGAGCTGGTATCTCACCGAATACGATCCGGATGAGCGGTTGGCGTTTGGCCTGGTGGCTGGCCTCGAGACGGAGATTGGATATTTCTCCGTCGAAGAACTGGAAAGCCTGGAAGTGCGCGGCTTGAAAGTTGAACGGGAAATCTGGACGCGCCCAG
>CAZLNX010000550.1:0-3440 GCA_964560795.1 uncultured Anaerolineales bacterium
GATATCTGTGATGAACTGAAACTTAATAAGGATTTGATTGACTTAGGTGGGGATGTTTATGTGGAGTCATCAAACCGCCCAGAATTGAATTTAATTGTCAAAGTTCACAGAAATTTAGATGATAAAGCAAGCGATATTGTTGATGATCTGGAAAGCTTCATTTTCGAAAACAAGCAAGACAAACAGCCAGGGGCTGCAATTATTTTTATGCCTCACACTGGGGGCAATCCTGATAATGCAAGGAACACTGAAAGCACTCCCAGAAAAGGGCGTTTGAGTGCAGGAGTTTCGCGCTTTGCAGCACATTTAGAAAAGGAATTGCAAACAAGAGTCTCCATTTATCACGGAAAGATGGAATTGGACGAACCAGATACCATTGAGGAAACTAATCAACCAAAAAGCCTAGGGGATTTATCAGGACGGTGCCGACGAAGTGAGCAGTCCAGCTTCATAAAGAATCAAACAGATATTATGGTGGCGACCAAAGGTTTTGGTATGGGCATTGACAAAGATAATGTCCGTCTCATTATTCATCGTACACCTACTGCTAATTTAGAGGCTTACGCCCAAGAATCTGGCAGAGCTGGACGTGATGGGGTAATCTCTAATGTGGTTCTACATTATAGCCCTGATCATATTCGTGATGAAGAAATCAAAGTGCAATCTGATTTTGAGATTCAGGAATTCTTCATCAGCAACAAGTATGTGCGAGAGCAGGATACCAGAGTAATGCTTGCTTTCCTGAAGCAAGTTTCAATATCAGTGGGAAAAAACCTATACTTTACAAATGATCAGGCGATTGAATTTTTTGATCGATGTGCCCTCACACCTAGTATCGCTAATTTGCGAGAACCCTATCAATGGCCAGAATTTGATAGGCGTGCAGAGAAAGGTCGAGAATCAACTGATCATAAATTTATTCTCGATAAAGGATGGATCTATCAGCAAAAAACATCCTATATCAACCGAATTTTGCAAGTCTTATATCGCATTCGCCCTTCTATTGCTGAAAGAAAAAGAATCACGTTCCTGGAGCAAGTACATCAAACAGGTACAGAAATCATTCAGCCGAATGTAATTGACATAGAAGGCATCTTCCACTCAAATACATATTTTGGTGAATTGTTCAGAGTAAAAAATATTAATCAAAAAGATTTGTCCAATCTCTTGCTAGAGACAAACCTGGTAACGATAGCTAATCAATTGGATATGGAAATCCATGAGACAGCAGGATTGCTTTACGATATAAAGAATGCAGATGGAACTTTTTCAAATTCGAATAAATGGATACCCTATCTTTATGATTTTAAGTTTATTGCTGCCCCAAAATTAGGTCCTGCATCTGGGAGAAGTACGATGGATGCATGGCGAGATTACGCAGGTGCGTATGAACGTGCAACCACTCCGGAAGCTTATCGACGGGCTAGGGCTGCTGGGCGGGGCAAAAAAGAATATGAATACAACGGCAAGATAAAAACGACTCAAGACACAAGCCTAGATGATTGGTTTAGCTGGAATGAGCTGAATTCAAGTAAGGGATGGGAGCTTCAGCCTGGTGATGCCTTTCATGATGATGTAAATTTTCAGATCTTTTTGAACGCGTTTATTAAATTGCATGATGAAAGACAAAAGAATGATTGGGCCTCATACCATAGATTACTGACAGAATATGTAGGGGTTGAAAAAGATGGCCGTATTTCAAATGGAAAAAAAGATGGGGAATGCCTGCGCTCTGTCCTATTAGGTTATCTCGAAACCTATGAAGTCGTTGATGGTGAGAGTTGTTTTGGTTGTAGCCGATGCGTCCCTAATCTAAATTTTGGTAGATATTCCATCGAGCAACGTAAGGCTGTAATTGTTCGTATACCCCCATCATTTGCTGAGTTGTTGGATGAATTGAAAATATATTCAGAAAAGGCCCCATCAGATTCGGATATTGAGCGCTTGTTTACTATGATGAGCGCAGAGGAGCAAGCTGGACGCTCAGTAAAAGGCTATATTAGTGGTTGGACTGCCCGTTTAATGGACCAAGTGCCAAATCACATCGCTGCAATGTGGATTCGGACAATTGCAATGTGGGATGGTATTTTTCCTCTTCAAGTTCATGAAATGATCGAAAATCATCTAAAATTTATTAACCAATTAGATGTAGACTTGATGAGATTACCTTCATTAACTCACGAACCAATAGAGGGGCTAACCGAGAGTGGCGGTTGGTATCAAATTCTAGCTCAGGCAAATGAGCATTTTGGAGATCATAATAAAGCGTTCCAGTATTCTCTTCAAGCTATGAATCTTTTTTCTGAGCAACCAGCAGAACATCGAGAACAAATTTCTGAAGTTGCTTCCAATATTCTTAGATTGGGGGAAGAAAAGGGTTATGAAATAGCTAGTGAAATTAGAACGGCAATGGCTCGAACTGCAAATGATTATGATATAAGTTTTCAGAATTATGCATCTTTAGTTCCAGAATGGCAGATAACTGATGTGGAACAAGAGATTGGGGCTCAAATTAATTATCAATGTTCTGCTGTTCACCAAGCTGCACTGATTTTGGCGTGGGCGAAGATTGATTCTGAAAACTTGCATGAGGCAATTAGAATAATTACCGAGCAAATCGATGATTTCGAACTGTGGCCAAAGGATGCAATAAGGTTTTTTATTAGTCATTTACCTCTAGATCTTATAGTTACTTCAAATGTTCTCGTTGATTGCGCACTTCAGTTTGAAGACGATGTGGAGCAAGTAGTAACCATAGGTATTCAATCACTTGAAAAAGGAATTGATCTTTCCGCAGAAGCATACGATAAAATTTCAGAGTACCTATTATTGAAAGTGTCAAATTCGCCAAATTTCCTGTTGAATAAATATCCAGATTCAAATGATTTGGTTGCTTTTCTTGAAATTATTTCCGAGAATTTGGAATTGTCATCCCAGGAAGAATTCCTAAATTGGCTCAAACTTTATCCTCGTAACATAAGTTTATCCATCAAAAAGAATCTCCTGGAAAAAGGAATAACACTATTGGGTGATAACGCAGAATTGATAATTTCTGCTCTTCGAGAACTTGCATTTAATCTGCTTTCGTCTGAGAAATATGGCAGCGAAGTATTACGCATTTGGTCACAAGTATGGATGAATGTTGCAAGTGAATTGGATCGCCTATTATGTCAATTGTCTTCACTTGGAGAAATTGGACAAAAACTTGGTGATGAAGCGTTTGAATTATTGATCAAATCAGGGAGTGTTGAAGTTTTGAAGGAGCCTATCAAAACGAAATATTCTCGTTGGCTAAATGGTCGCGAGTTTGTAAAAAGAGCATACGTCTTGAAATATCTTATTCACGATTGGCAAAATATCAGTAGTCGTGACCTCCACGATATCTGTAATGCTTTTGTATGGCGTGATGATGTGGAGCAAGCTGATATGCTTGCAGTGAT
>CAZLNX010000551.1:0-3436 GCA_964560795.1 uncultured Anaerolineales bacterium
CTCCTTGACCTGATTCTATCCCGTTATGCCCTATTCAGGTGCGTAACATGAGTAACTAACCTTATGTGCAAGTTTTTCAGAAGATAGGCCAAAACGGGTTTCGATACACTCGCTTCGCTCGCTTCTCGACCGACGAACGCAGAAACTTGCAAAGGGGTTAACTACTTGTTCCTAGGAGAAGAAGAATGACCGAAGTTACCGCAGCTCCAACACGCCGACTTGGCCGCACGGACATTGAGATCACGCCCATCGGTTTAGGGGTAATGCAGTTCGCCGGGGGCAAGGGGATGTTCAACTTGATGTTCCCCCACATCCCTCAAAAACAGAAGAATGCCATCATCAAAGCCGCACTAGACGGCGGCATCAACTGGTTCGACACCGCCGAACTGTACGGCCGCGGTCGTTCTGAGCAGAGCCTGGTCGATGCCCTGAAATCGCTCGATGTCACTGATGACGAGGTGATCATCGGCACCAAGTGGTTCCCCATATTTCGCACTGCCCGCAACATCAAACGCACTATTGATGCGCGGCTCCACTACCTGGATGGCTATAGCATCGACCTGCACATGGTACACCAGCCCATCGGCTTTTCTTCACCTGAAGATGAAATGCATGCCATGGCCGATCTAGTCGAGGCTGGTCTGATCCGCTCAGTGGGAGTCAGCAACTTTGGTCCTGAGCGCATGCGCCGCGCCCATGCTGCTCTAGAAGCGCGCGGCCTGCCCCTGGCTGTCAACCAGGTGGAGTACAGTCTCTTGCGCCGGAATATCGAATCCAATGGCATTTTGGATACTGCTCGCGAGCTGGGTGTGACCATCGTCGCATGGGGTCCGCTGGCTTCGGGCATTCTATCAGGTAAATTTCACAATCCAGAGCACCTTGCCCAGGCGCCATCATTTCGCCGCCGACGTCTTGAGCCGCTGCTCGAGCGCACGCGCCCCTTGATCGCCGTACTGAACGAGATCGCTGAGCGCTATCAGGCCACGCCGGCTCAGGTAGCCCTAAACTGGTTAGTCCATTTCCAGGGCGAAAGCGTTGTGGCTATCCCTGGGGCTTCCAGGGTGCATCAGGCTGAGGAAGCTGCTGGTGCGATGAAGTTTAGACTCACTGATGAAGAGATGGATCATCTCGACAAGATTTCTCGGGAGATTCACGCTTAGTTCTTATATAGAAACGAACCCCTTCGACTTCGAGCCTGGAATATTCTGAGCGGAGCATCGCCGAAGTCGAAGAACGTTCCAGGCTCTCCGCTCAGGGAATAAATTATCAAATATGGCTAAACCGCTGATCAAATGGACGCCCAACTTCTATGATCGACTTGCCAGGAATTATGATCTCCTCTCGCGTATATTCTTTGCCATGGGCGAAAAGGGGAAAGCGAAGGTAATTAGCAAATTGCGTATAGGCAGCGTCCTGGACATTGCCTGCGGTTCGGGCGGGCTGCTGCAGGACGCCGTTGAGGTTGGTGCGCGTGCTTTTGGTTCTGATACGTCCTGGGGCATGCTCACTGAAACGCGCTCGAAGGTACCTTCTGCCGATTTAGTGCAGGCCAGCTTCTACGAATTGCCCTTTGCCGAAGGGACCTTCGGAACAGTTGTCGAGACCAACGCGGTCAGTGGGGTGGAGATCGATTCCGAAACGGTGTTATCGGAGATGGTGCGTGTCTGCAAACCTGGGGGCGAGATCCGCATTGGGGATTATGCCAAAGCCCCCAAAGATAATCTCTGGCATCGCTTTATGGAGTGGATCGGCATCCTCTTTGGCGACTATCCTCATGATTACGTGGCTTATTTCCGCTCCCAGGGCTTTGAAACCGAGGTGGAATACCTGGGTTTTGATGGCATGTATCAATATGTGCGCGCGGAGAAAGCGGCATGAATATTTACTTTGCTTGCTCCATAACAGGGGGGCGCCAGGACGAAGGTATTTATGGCCAGATCGTCAAATTTTTGATCGCAGATGGGCATGAAGTTCCCTCGGCGGTATTTGCGCTGCCGCGCGAAATCGACGAGCATGCCATGGATCCCCAAGAAGTTTATCAGCGCGACACAGTGTGGATACGCGGGTGTGATGTGCTCATCGCCGATGTGACGACCCCCTCCCACGGAGTTGGCTACGAGATCGGTTATGCATTGAGCTTGGGCAAGCCAGTGTTATGCTTGCACCGCCGCGGGGTGGCTATCTCTAAGATGATTACTGGCAATCCCGATGGTAATTTAGAAGTGAAGGATTATGAGAGCTGGGAACAGCTAGAGGGGATATTGCACTCGTTTCTGAAGGAATAACCTTGCTTTTTGTCATTCTGAGCGAAGCTATGCGAAGCGAAGCATGCCCTGAGTATGTCGAAGGGAACCCTTGAGATTCGGACTAGGAAAAAGTTGAACTATTGAGATTCGTCTTCACTGCGCTTCTCGAAATAATGCTAGCAATGCGCAACCAAACCGCGCAGGGTGATTTGATCAATTGTCAAACATGGTTGGCTTGGCTGAACACTAGACCTCGGTAACATTTCTTTCAATATGATCGTTGCAGTAATCATAATTGATCAAAAAAAATGATTTGGCTTATGCTACAATGAACTTGGAAGTCATAGACGTTGTTCCGGAGATCTTTACTGGCATCCAAATCTAAAAAGGTGTGACGATGAGCGAAGGCCAAGAAATCCAAAAGATATTTCAGAACATCAATTTTGATACCGACAACCTGTGCCTGGCTTTGGTCAACAGCATGGGCGACGGGTTAGTTGTGGTTGATAGTGAAGGCGTAATCCAGCTAATCAATCCAATTGGGGAAGTATTGACCGGTTGGTCTCATTCGGAAGTTAGGGGGAAAAATGTAAGCGAGATTTATAGAGTAAAAGATATCAACCATGGGATTGAGCTAAAAAAGATTCCCCTATTAAAAGTGTTTGACGAGACAGAGATATTTTCTGTACATAATCGCTTCATTCTAACGCGCAGAGACGGTACTGAAATTCCCATCAGCGAAACTGTTACACCCATTGCAGACAAGGGAGGCAATCTGGTGGGGGCAATTCTGGTTTTTCGAGATATATTTGAGACTCTGGACGCTGAATCTCGTATCCAACATCTTGCCACACATGATTACCTGACTGGGCTACCGAACAGAAGGCTATTTGTCGACCGTCTCGACAGAGCTCTGTCGCAATCTCGAAGAAAATTTCAAAAACTGGGGGTGTTATTTATCGATTTGAACGATTTCAAGAAGATGAATGACTCATATGGCCATGATTTTGGGGATGCAGTTCTGAAGCGAGTGGCTCGAGAATTGCTGGGTTCCGTCCGTGAGAGCGACACCGTGGCGCGCATAGGCGGAGATAAGTTTGCTATTCTATTGACCAATTTGCAAGGCAGGAAAGATCTTCTATACTAATCGCGAATAGGATTTGTGAGAATTAGGATGATTGAGGAGCCTG
>CAZLNX010000552.1:0-3435 GCA_964560795.1 uncultured Anaerolineales bacterium
GTATTACCCCAAGTTCACTTATCAACCGTTCGGGACAGGTCATGTTAGGGGTACAAAAACACTCCTGCCAGATGGCGGGAGTGTTTTTGTATCGGCAAAAGATCGAAGTGGAGTTTTGCGAAGCGAAAACTCGCAGGTGACCCGTAGGGTCACACCGAGTCCGCAGTGGGGGTACCAACCGAGACCCATCCCGAACGGCATTCACAAACCGTTGAGCAGTTTCTCGCCATGGTACGCTTCGAGAACCGGAGCAAGCTAGCGGAACTGCCCATCGAATTGGAAGGCAGAGTTCGGGATGAATTCGTTTAATACAACATTTGGTTTCTCGAAGACTGACCCACCAAGATGTTTTGACTCTGCTGGCTGATCTATTCATTCACCGAGGTGTGCCTGTTCACATTCGTTCTGACAATGGCTCGGAGTTCACAGCCAAGAAAGTGAGCAGTTGGTTGGAAAGACTCGAGGTCAAACCACTGTTCATTGGACCAGGCAGCCCTTGGGAGAACGGTTATATTGAATCCTTTAATGGAGAGATGAGTTGCTGAATGGAGAAATCTTCTATTCTTTGAAAGAAGCATAAATATTGATCGAGATGTGGCAGAAGGAGCACAACACTATCAGACCCCATAGTTCGTTGGGTTATCGACCACCAGTTCCGGCAGCAATCGTGATCCAACCTTCACAATTTCAACCAGCTGGACTAACATTGTAACTGGATCATATTCTGGGGGCAGATCACCATTAGAATCTAGGAATTGTCGAGTGGCCAACTTGTGCGCAGCCTGAATGGTCACACAGATAACGTGAAATCTGTAGCCGTAACACCGGGTGGGGAACAAGTAGTCTCTGGTTCCAAAGATAAGACTGTGAAAATCTGGAATTCTAACACAGGGCGACATCTGCACACATTGGGTGGAAACTGTGGCCGTGACGCCAGATAGTAAACGAGTAATCTCCGGATCCCATGATAAGACAGTCAAAGTTTGGAATCTAAGTAAGGCAGAAGAAAAAATTTTGTTCTGCAACGATTGCACAATCACTTCATTGGCCATCTCGCAAGATGGTCACTGAGTAATCGTTGATGATCAACTAGGAAGAGTATGGATTTTTGAATATATGTGGTAATCCTTGTTGATTTCAAAAGGTGATAGTTCTGGTGAATTACATAGTCTCCATGCCTGATATCGAATAATCTGGTCAAAACCTTATGAAAATCATTCCAACGACTATACCTGATGTCATTCTAATTGAACCCAAAGTGTTCAGCGACTCGCGAGGCTTCTTCATGGAAACCTTCCAGAGTAATAGATTCGCTGACATTGGCATTCCAGAATACTTTGTACAAGACAATCTTTCAGGTTCATCCCAGGGGACATTGCGAGGATTGCACTACCAGATCAAACACACACAGGGAAAGCTGATGAGTGTTGTAGTAGGGAAGATTTTTGATGTTGCGGTGGATTTGCGCCGCAGTTCATCTACATTTGGAAAATGGGTTGGTACCGAAATCTCTGCAGAGAAAAAATACCAGCTTTGGGTTCCGCCGGGTTTTGCCCATGGTTTCTATGTGCTCAATGAGTGGGCAATAGTGCATTATAAAGTGACAGATTTCTACGCTCCAGAATGGGAGCGCACATTGGCATGGAACGATCCTAAAGTTGACGTAAAATGGCCTTTGATAGATGGAAGACAACCATCGTTATCTGAGAAAGATAGAAATGGTTTATGTTTTCAGGAAACGGATAAATTCGAATAAGGTATCTAGATGATATTTATATTTCAGGAAGATGTGGAATATTAAGGGATATAGCGGCGGGGATGATTCGCGAGAGTTGGCTCAAAAGATGAAGGGTAATGCTTATGGACGAATTGTCTAGAGTGGTAGATGATAAGAGAATACCTCTTAATAAAGGAAATTTCTAATTATGCGGATTTTACTCATTGGTAAAAATGGACAGGTTGGCTGGGAACTGCATCGAAGCTTGTTGACCTTGGGGGAAATTATCGCTGTAGATTATCCCGATATCGATCTGGCGGATGCCGATAAGATTCGCCAGTGGGTACGAGATGTGCAACCGGATGTAATTGTAAATGCCGCCGCCTATACCGACGTGGATAAAGCCGAAAGCGAACCCGATTTGGCTTATGCGGTCAACGGCACAGCACCAGGAATTCTAGCCGAAGAAGCCAAAAAGCTTGGGGCAACCCTGGTACATTTTTCAACTGATTTCGTCTTTGATGGCAAGAATAATGTTCCCTACAACGAAAGTGCTACGCCTAACCCAATCAATGTTTATGGACAATGCAAATTAGCTGGGGAAAAAGCTGTGCAGGCTGTGGGTGGTGCTTTCTTGATATTACGCACCAGTTGGGTGTACAGCACCCGTCGCAAATGTTTCTTAACCCAGGTTTTGCACTGGTCGCGCACCCAGAAAGAAATGCGTGTGGTCATCGACCAGACCGCCAGCCCAACCTGGTGCCGCCTGTTAGCTGACGCTACAGCCCAGGTGTTAGCAAACCGACATGATGACTTGACCGGATGGATTGGAGAACGAGCAGGGATATATCATCTGGCTGGGGAGGGCGTAGCCAGTCGCCATGAGTTTGCCCAGGCAATTTTGGCCCATAATCCCCGTAAAGAAGACCAAGCTGTAAAACGCGTGTTACCTGCCCAAACATCAGATTTCCCTGCTCCAGCACAGCGTCCTGCTTATTCTGCTTTGGAGTGTAAAAAGATACAATTGGTCTTCCGTATTTATTTACCTGGGTGGAAAATTTGCTTGGCTTTGGCGATGGGGAATTAGTTTCACCATGTTTGCACTTAAAGAAAAGAATGGAGTAGGCATGAACTTCCAAAACCGGGATAATAGGTTTGCGCAAACCAAATCCTGGAAGGAAGCACCATGCCCAAGCCAATCTTTGTTCAACCTTCACAATTTCAACCAGCTGGACTAACATTATGATTGGTACATATTCTGGGGGCAGGTCAGCTTCACTAATGCCCAATACTATTGTCAAACTACAGTTTTTGTCAGTAAATACTGGAATATTTATTGTTGTTACATATTTGTTGATGGATCAAAAGGAAAAAAATACTTATTAGGCATTTTATCAAAATTCAATCTAAGAACACCGCACTAACATACAAAACACTATGAAAAAAACTATTAATGTTTTGCTATCAACTTATAATGGAGAGAAGTACATTCAAGAGCAAATAAGGTCAGTGTTGTCACAAAAGAATTGTAATGTTGAATTCTTGATTCGAGATGATGGCTCCACTGATAATACAATGAACATAATTCAATCTTTGAAGCTAAGTAATGCAAAACTCATTCTGGGTGAAAATATTGGTCTTGTAAAAAGCTTTCTATTTCTTATTAGTGACTCTACTGCAAAAAGGGTGCTAGACCCTCCTCAAAACAGCAAAAGTTT
>CAZLNX010000553.1:0-3404 GCA_964560795.1 uncultured Anaerolineales bacterium
TCCTTATTACCGAAGCCGAGCCCCGGAAAGGGTGAATGCTGTATCTTCATGTATTTTAGGGGATTAATAGCTCACATTTGAATATGTAGGACATTTATATTCTACCCCATATTGATAGAATCACGCAAATAAGCCCATCAAAGGCCTCAAATCCTGCACAATAAGACTATCCTGGTCATTTCGGGGGGAGAACTTCGTGGTTGCACCATCAATCATGCAGCTTTTTAAGTTGACATAAGGCGGTAGAAGTGTTGGAATCGGCCAAATTTAGGAGATAAACTGCTCACATATTCAAATGTAAGGTATTTGCTGAACCGGATTGATAACTTCCTGTACTCTGGTAACCCTAAATTAACCTGGACCAGTGGATCCATTAATAACGCTCAGGAGATCCCGATCCGCAGCTCAAACTGGCGTAAGGCAAAGCGGGATGCGCGATTCTAATTGCCATTGTACAATAGTTTGCAAAGGATTTTCTCAGGACTGCCCATTTCTGAGCCGATAACAACGATGATTGTAGGCAAATTGGCATAATTGCATGCGTTTATATGCTATTAAGTATTACTCATGGAAGGTATGAACGCCTCATGTGGAGACACATAAATCATCAAGGAGGATGGAAATGGGTATACAAAACGTAGCACTTTCACAAAATAATCCTACATCTTTCCACGGCCGTATAAGACAATGGTATGATAATCTTTGGATATCAGCAGCTGTATATTATCCTTTATTGATATTATCATTGTTCGTCTGCAGTGGCCTACTTCTATTACTGTTCCACAAGTTTGAGAATCCGCTTTGGCCCCCAATCTTATTTGTGTTAACTGTGATAAGCCTTGCTGAGATAGTAATCGACTTCCCCTCCTCCAAAAAACCTGGAGTACGGAAGGGTACTCAATTTGGACAGTCCATTAAGAATCAAATGGAACTTCTTAGTCTGGGGCAAAAAGGTGATAAGTTTCGGTGTGTCACCGGGGACCTTAGAGACTTTGGGCTGGCCATACGAATAGTGGAAAACGGGATTGAAGATAAAGATATACAGAAGTACCAAATCTCCGATCTTGAACGAGGTGAAATTGTAAAGAATTGTCAATCCTTTATAGGCATTCTGAAATCGCTTCGGGAGATTGGTGTTTCTGTAGAAATTATATGGGGGAGGGATTCGAACGACGAGGAAACGGATGCTGAGAGTAGGGAATTTGAACAGTGGTTCATAGAAAATTGTGGCGCAAGGATGATACAATGTAAAAAGAGACCTAAACGACATCTTTCTTGGCTCGGGAATTGGGGTTACAGATGGGAAAAAAAACATCCTGAACAATTTTCAGATGATCCATATCGGCAGACATATAATGCTGTAATAGACACCCAAAATAAGGCGGGATTGTATTTTTGTAAAGCCTATTATCTATGGGTATATGCCTTGGGAAGAAGACTATCGTGAAATCGAACAGACGATAGTTGTATAGAAACGACAATCAAGGGATCTGTGTGAAGTTATCACATTAGATCCCTTTTCTTATGGTTGTTCATCTCAAGAAGGCGTCCGACACCAAGAGCACGGGTAGTTTTGACGTTCATCAAATTTACTGTCTTAGATATGAGGACCGCTTTAGAGTTCTCCTGTATCGTCACTTCTGAAGGCAGATCAGGGCCCGCTGAGACGTTTTGATGGGGGATCTTAGTATAGACAAATGTCTTGACGTGTTCGAATTTTGGTTATACAGTTCCTCGCCGTTTCTTTTGAGAGCATGACTTCCTAGATGGAACCGAGATAGAAGCTTAGTAGTTGAATTCGCATAAAATTGGTAAAATCAAATAGGTTATTACCGCGGGTAAAAATTATGAATGACCATTTGAAACCTCACGAGCATTCTGAAGATAATGGGAGGTTATGGTGGGGAGTTCCCGTGTTTTTCCCTACATTTCTTTTATCCGTAGTTATTGCTTCTAGCCTACTTCTATTACTGTTCCACAAGTTTGAGAATCCGCTTTGGCCCCCAATCTTATTTGTGTTAACTGTGATAAGCCTTGCTGAGATAGTAATCGACTTCCCCTCCTCCAAAAAACCTGGAGTACGGAAGGGTACTCAATTTGGACAGTCCATTAAGAATCAAATGGAACTTCTTAGTCTGGGGCAAAAAGGTGATAAGTTTCGGTGTGTCACCGGGGACCTTAGAGACTTTGGGCTGGCCATACGAATAGTGGAAAACGGGATTGAAGATAAAGATATACAGAAGTACCAAATCTCCGATCTTGAACGAGGTGAAATTGTAAAGAATTGTCAATCCTTTATAGGCATTCTGAAATCGCTTCGGGAGATTGGTGTTTCTGTAGAAATTATATGGGGGAGGGATTCGAACGACGAGGAAACGGATGCTGAGAGTAGGGAATTTGAACAGTGGTTCATAGAAAATTGTGGCGCAAGGATGATACAATGTAAAAAGAGACCTAAACGACATCTTTCTTGGCTCGGGAATTGGGGTTACAGATGGGAAAAAAAACATCCTGAACAATTTTCAGATGATCCATATCGGCAGACATATAATGCTGTAATAGACACCCAAAATAAGGCGGGATTGTATTTTTGTAAAGCCTATTATCTTCTGATAAGGGCAACTGTAAGAAGAGACATTTCTGATCATACTGAACAAGCTTTTACGGCTCGTACTGATCCAGTAGTCACCGCCTTAGGGAGTGAATCTTTTGATAAAGTTCTAGTCAAGGAATCTGTCTCTTCATCCAAAAAATCAAAAAGTTTTACAGTTTCCAATAAAAACGAAATCAGTGTAACTTAACTAATGGCTTTTTATAGACTGTTTCTGTCTATGAATGCGTGGGAATACTCATGGATAGACTTGTCTTTCATTCAACCCTCACTGAGAACCTGCCTTATTTAGCTCAATGCTTAACTCGACCTGAAACTCTACTTGTTTTGGACACCATCGGTTTAGCGATCATACTTTTTGCATTAACAATCGCAAATCCAAGCAATTCCTACGCTGAGTTATTTTATCGGAGAATCCTCGAAAGACGCTGCAGCAATCCCAACGATGAAAGGAATTTAGCGGCGATAAGAGATATGCATACTACAAAAAGACGATTCATTGTTTCTTTAATTGCTGTTTCCAGATTTTTTGGAGTTTCAATTCTCTTTTCAATATTCATATTACTTTATAGTAAGTGTCACTTCATTTTTTACTTTTTAGCCTTTTTTCTGTTTGCATTAGGATTAATAGGCTTCTGCCTTTCGTCTCGTTATATACTGCGGTTCTATATGCGTAGAGAATTATAACAATAGAATTTTTCTTTGCTGACTGTTTTAGAAAAGGGATAGAGCGTAACTAAATTAGGATATATTTTTGGACATAGCACAACTGCCGAGTTCAATACGTCACAAA
>CAZLNX010000554.1:0-3395 GCA_964560795.1 uncultured Anaerolineales bacterium
TAACCGTTTTTCTAGAGTAAAATACTTTGGATGAGGTTTTTGCACGGTACGGGGCATTCTTTTTCTTTTGGCGCTTTTACTTGTTTTGAGTGTCGGTACTTCTGCCCCCCAAACTCCCATTCTTGATCTTCAATCCATTTCATATAAAAGTCAATAATGTTTGGATGAGACCGGTAGTTAAGTTCCAGTTCCACTTGGGGACAATTATCTTTTGGATAGCGATCTGGAAACTGCAAAATATTTCGTATCGTTGCTCCCCTAAAACGATACAAACCTTGATCATCATCCCCAACCACACACAGATTGGATTCATCTCCAGCAAGAATGGTTACAATCATTTCTTGAATAGTGTTGGTGTCCTGATACTCATCCACCATGATATATTTGATCCGCTCTTGGAGAGTTTCCAACACATCTTTTTGTTTCTGTAATAATTCCAGGGCTTCATATTGAATCGTTGAAAAATCAAGCGCATTGGCTTCTTCTAATTGACGTTGGTATATTTCCGCACATCTGCCCAAAACTTGTACTTCTGGATCTGGCGCAACAACCAACGCAGTAGGATTCATTGCTTCCTCACTAACCGTATTGATCCATTTAAGTAATTTTGAACTCTTATACCAGGCGCTTTGCTTTGGCCTTCCAACAATATCTTCAATTCCATCAACTGCTAAAAAATCATTTAGATTTTGATAAATGAAATACTGCTGATCGAACTGATCCATCATCATGAAATTTCGTTTCAAGCGCGTAAATTCTCGAAATTCTTCTAACCAGCGCAGACAGATCGAGTGAAAAGTCCCAATATACATTTCATTGAGATTGAATCGAATTCCTATTTGATTTAATCTGTTCGAAACTCTAGTAACTAACTCGCTGGCTGCCTTATTTGTAAATGTAACAACCATCAAGTTTTCAGGATTAACCCCCCTTTCCATAATCAAATTCACAATTCTTTCTACGAGTGTGAATGTTTTACCTGATCCTGGACCAGCAATAATTAGAAGCGGGCCATCTATATATTCAATGGCTGCTTCTTGCTTTTTATTCGGTTTTCGAGGCATTGAATCAAGATCGGTCATATCTAAGATCTATATATTTATACAAGTACAAACTTCATTCAAATAACATTCAGAGCACTTCGGATTAGTCGCAGTGCAAACTTGTTTTCCCAACAAATACAACGGCCTATCAAGCAACCAGGGGTTTTCAGGGCTCATCTCTCGCGTTAATTCAATCACACGTTTCTTATCGTCTTCAACAAACTCATTTCCTTGCAGTAACCTGCCCAACACGCGCCGTACATGAATATCAACTTTTACATCACTTCTTCCAGAAATTTGCCGAGTGTCAATCAATGCCCCAACGATCATACGTGATATTTGCTCCCCGACTCTCAAATCATTCAGTCTAACAAGAATTTCTTCGACTGATTGTCCTTCCCAAATCGCACGCGCATCCCCTTCATAGTAATGTACCAATCGTCGACCAATTGTCCAAACTCTCTCATGTCCTTTACTAAAACGATGTATAGAATATTCCTTCCTATTCGACATCCATTCGTCTAAGCTAACACTCGTAATCAATTGCCATAAACTCTCGGGATCATCATATATATCTTCTGCCAGTCTGCGTGCATTTTCCCAAACGACTTCTGCTCGCATCTGATAATCTAGAATAGAAGCAAGCATAAACTTATTCGCGTCTATTTTGCTAGGTCGCTGATCAGGTTTCAGCCAATACCAAAAATCAGGATCTACTTCCCAATTTGATATCAACATTTTAGCCACTTTATTTTGCATTGTTTCTCAATAATATTTTCGCAGTAATTATCGCCGGATCGTTTTCATAACCCTTCGACGCAAGAGCATTGACCTTATCACGCACATCCTCTGGCGACCAGAAAAACCACCCCTTTGATGTCAATATTTTTCTGATCTCTTCACTGCGATTTTGATAAACATTCCCAGCTACAAGCCCAAGCCTGATTATATCGCTTTCTTCAATCAGTCCCGCATTAAGTAAGTCCTTTTTTAGTCTCGAAAAAATTATTTCCCTGTAGTTAGAGCAGGTAAATAGTTTATATCGTCCTGTTGGAATATCAAACTCTTCTATAAGCTGCTTATAACCGATCCCATATGAATCCAAATATGATTTCGCTTCAATTGCTAATACTTCCTCTGTGATAGGCTTAAAGGCCAAAAGATCGATTTCTGGGCGGGGAATTGAAGGCTTACCGATCATTCGTTTTTCTTCTTTAGTAAGATTTACTTTAAACGACTGTTTTACCCAATACCCTTCTACTTCTAAGAGAGTTTTTATTATGCTCTCAAAATGATCCATAGCAATATTCCCTTATCATTTTCCAATCTATTTAAATCAAATAATTATTTGCAGTATCACATATTGCACGATACAAAATATAAAGATGATGGCTAGCCAATGTAATTAATGGTTTTTGTTGAATATAGTTATTGAAGTTGTGGATTTCGTTATTACCCATTTTCTTTCGAGATCGTAGTTTTTGATGTTTCTTATAATCAATCTTACAAAAATACCATGTTTCAGAAATCCCAGTGAAACCACTAAGTTCAAGTAATTTATTTTTACCTAAGCATACTACTGGTATTGCGTAATGCACTCGAAGGTTTCTAATATCTCTGTATGCCTGGTTTATTGCTAATGGATCTCTGTCAAATGATATTTCAGTATCCGATCTTAAAAAATTTTCATTGGCAATATCTATTTCTTTTCCCCATTTTCTACCAGCTGAGTCAAAATCAACTTCGGCTGCATCAAGGATACTAATAACAGCTGCGAGATGACCACTAATTATCCAATTTGCCTCCGTCAAATTCTCTTCTATTTCTTGAAGTTCGGACAATAATTTAATAAAGTACCTAGATTCATTAAATCTATCACAAGTTGCAGGTAATACTTCTAATACTTGTTTTGTAAACGATATTCCTTTAGTCAATTTCCAGAAACCGCTTATATCTTTAACCATATTCTTTCAGAAGAATGCAACACAACCCTGCTCGTCCTAATACTATTCCGAATTCTTTTTACAGCATAGCATAGTTCCACTTTACGTCAAGCAATTTACAACCTATTTATGCGATCAGTGGGGAGTAATGACAATCCACTCTGTTTGCCGCCTCTCCTTCAGCTGCACTTCAGTCCAGGAACCCGGCAAATCGCCATGGCAGCTATAGCCCAACGTCTGCTCCACGCAAGGGGCAAGCTGTAGGCACGTTTTGGTCGGGTTTGGGGGATAGGTTTCGCAACTGGCAATTTGTACTTATTCTTATCTAAAGCTGTTACTCATTCCTCTCCCCCATCACCCTCAATTGATTGTTTTGCCCCTGTGCGCTCCACATCCAGCCGCGCTCCCT
>CAZLNX010000555.1:0-3392 GCA_964560795.1 uncultured Anaerolineales bacterium
CTTTTTTGTTGCTCAACGCTTCTGTTTTGCCTGAGTTACTGCAGTAGAGTCTTTTGAGCTTGCTGCTCTTTCTTGCGTATCTGTGGTGATCTCGTTCACGAATTCGCCTCTTGAAGATATTGAGCAATTTGTTTCGGGAGTGCGTCGACATCGACAGGTTTTTGAATATACCCATCACAGCCGGCATCTAGAGTGCGTTCCCGATCGCCTCTCATTACATTGGCAGTTAATGCAATAATGGGAACATTCTTTAGCTTGGGGATTTCTTTGAGTTGGCCAGTTAGCGTATAGCCGTCTACTTCGGGCATATTGATGTCCATCAGAATGAGGCTGGGGTTTTCTACTTCCAGAATTGCGAAAGCTCCTTTCGCATCTTCTGCCTCGATGACGTTATAGCCTTCAGCCTCGAGAATCCGCCGCACAAGTAAACGGTTTGATATATTGTCTTCAACGTATAGGATGGATGCTTTAGCCATATGAGAATCAGTTTTTTTAATATTTTCTCTGTTGAATTCTACCATGAATAGTAGACCGTCAAAATGACGCCAGGGTTCTATGAAAGGAATTTGAAAGGGCGTTTTTGTCTTTCTATGCAATGTAATATTATGCCTTAAGGATGTACAAATTTGTGTTTGGATTGGTAGGAGACTGTTAGGAAAAGTTAGGGAAGCACTTGTGGAGTGTAGCAAGAATTGTGCCAATACTCTCGAAGAAAACAAAAAGCCCAGTGGCGAACCAGGCTTTTGAGAGCGGGTGGACGGATTCGAACCGACGAATGGTAGCTTGGGAAGCTAGCATCTGTGAATGTGCTCACCGCGGAATGGTAGCTACCTGATTCGGATTGGGCTACCGCTTCGCTGGTTCGAGTGTTTTTTCTACAAGGTTACCATCCGGTGATTACTATTTTACTTACTCTTTTTAGGTAAATTCGCTTTGCTTGAAAAACTCTGTATGACTAGTCTTCTAATATTCGAGCTACTGTTTTGCTTCCGTCGATTAACGTTGCCGCCACGATTTGGCTGTATGATATTGAAAAGCTAATATCTCCAGCCAGTGGGCAATTATTCAGAAGCTCCGATAGAGTTTTGGAGAACTCAGGAGCTGTTTGAGGGCGGAGTTTGCTCTCAAATTTTAAACAAGACTCAATAAATGAAACCCACTCAGATTTTCCATTTGTAAATACTTGTTCAGGTTCCTTTATGTAGACTGAAGGGTTATAAAATACGTTATGCTCTTTGTCCAAATCTCTGATAGACGGAATCTTGAATTTGCGTATTTCACCAATTAGCTTCCCTGTCATCAAGCTTACAAGTAATAAACCAAGTGAGTAAATATCTGAAGCGTAAGAAACCGGTTGCCTCATAACTTGTTCTGGGGCAGACCAATTAGGAGTCCAGCCAGGGGAGATATCTCCTGGAGAGAGCTTGAAGTCATCGATTAATGCAGGACCTGACTTTGTTAGGAGAATATTCCCTGGTTTTAAATCCGCATGAATTTTATCAGCTTCGTGAAAAATATCTACGGCTTTAGAAATTTCGTAAACAACATGCCCTATCGATTGTCTTGATAAGGTGATTGTTACATTAGTCGGATATCTTAAATAACCGTCATTGCGAATTTCTTCGAGACAAAACTCTTCTAAGTGATGTTGGTATTGTGAGACAGGTACTTCTTTTTTGTATCCTGGAATTACGAACATACATTCAGGAAAGTTACTTGGTATTGACTCTATTAGGAATGGATGCCATTCGACCCAGTTATTTCCGTTATACCCTACTGAGAATAAATTTCCGTCCTTCGCAGATATTCCAAGATATCGATTTTGCCCGCCAATAGATTGTAGTGAACTGTCTTCAGAATCAGATTCGCTATCATAGTCCCAGCCGAGGTCCGTTACTTCATCATCTTCATCCCAATAAAAATCATTTGGCGATTCGACGTTCCCATTGTCACCAAGTTGATGGTCTGCCTCCTCGAAAACTGGTTTTTCTTTTGCGCTTTTCAGGATGCGAGAAAGCAATGAAGAGGTCAGTTGATTTAAATTATTTGTAGAAATATACATTTCATCTGTAGTGCCATCCTTTTTTTCTACATTGCATATTCTATGAGATGCCCACGTATTTGCTGCATACCTTTCTAGCGATTCACGAAAGTCGTCAAGCATCACGTCTAACTCTTCGTCATACTTAGAGTGTTTGACCATGTCAGCTATTGCATCGATATGTGGGCTTAGATTTTTCGATCTTTTAATATTTATTAAAAGTGGCAAACCATCTTCGCTCAATCCTATATTTGTCAGTATATCCGCTTGAGTTATTAGTTCACTGTGTGTTTTTGCTAGAAGCGTGCCTCGAAAATGTTTTCTTTTCTCTAATGTTTCACGATGCCGGCTAATAAAATGATGCAATGCCTGTGTAATATTTGCGTACAATTCATCGGGAGAGCGAAAAGCCTTACGAACAATGGCTTTTTCGACTTGTTTCTTAAATCTATCAAGTTCAACTTTGCGTTCAGATTCAATGTACATAGGCGGCCAAGGAGTTTCCTCGTCGATAAGGAACGCCAACGTTGGTATGTTCGATTTTTTGGCAGTTCTATATTCTAATTCGGTTATACTGTGTTTTTCCCCTGGAGGAATGTAGCCATAGCGATGTGCCAATAAAAGAATAACTAAATCGCATTGTTTTACTCGCTCCGTTGACACAGTGGCAGCATCTCGCTCATCGGCTGACCAAAAAATCATATCATCACTATAGCCAAGAAGGCTGTGTATCGCTCGAAAGGCAGCCTCTCGATATTCTTTTAAATCTTCATACGTGGAAGAAACAAAAACTCTAATTTTATATTCTTTTCCTTCTGTCCTATATTTTTTCTGAACTCCTCCACCTAAACTTGAAGGATAATAAGTTGGAGTTGGAGCATAGCCTAAATCAGTGGGAGTATCAGCGTCGAGTGGTGTTGGCCGGACAGGTCGGATATGATTAGTAAAGGCATCGGGATTGCACCATGGACAAGTATTTTCGGAGTACGGCCCATGTTCCGTGCAAAACCCTGGACCATTCTTAGAAGACGCGGAGCTAGGTTGTTTACAATATGGACAGTTACCATATGATTCTTCGTAAGGTCCGTGCTCGGGGCAGAATAATTCGTTCGGCATTTTATATTCCCTTTCTTGCGGTTTCCCGGTCTGGAAGATAAATTCATATTTGCCTATCTTTATCATATCACCATTTAGTAATTCATTCGCGAGAATCCTCTTTCCGTTGACAAAGGTGCTTTTGCTCGCGCTAAAGTCGAATATGCGACATTCCTCATTAGTATTTCAACATGATTTCTCGATACAGAACTACTTGGCAGCCGTAAATCACATGAAGAGCTTCGACCTATAAGAA
>CAZLNX010000556.1:0-3305 GCA_964560795.1 uncultured Anaerolineales bacterium
CTTTTAATGAATAGAGCAACAATTGTTCTTTGAGTAATTACGTAGTTGGCTATCTCTCGGCGAGAGACCAGGTATCTATAATCTTGTCAGCATTTTTAGGGTGATGAGATGGTTTCTTTACGATCCAGCCCGTTGTAGCAACTTGTTCGAGTTTTTTCTCGGCATGGTTACGCGTTTGTCCAATGCCGAATTTCTTGCAGCTCTTGTCTTTGGACATTCCATTCGCTAAATAGGCACTATCTACGTAGTCCATTTTTCTTACATTCAAGAGAAAATCCAGGCGATTCACAATCCACCACGCAAAGAATGAATCAGGATTATTCATGCTTAGTTTGAAAGAATTAGGTTTTGGGCCTTGTTGAAGGAATCCAGCATTAGTAAGCTCACTAATTGTCACGGATTCTTCAAAATGATTTTGGATCATCTTATATAATCGATCTGAATAAATCCAGCTCCATTTTCTATGATTCATATAGACTGCAATACTCATGAGAAGGCCAAATTGGGATTTTGATGTTCGTTTATGATTCCGTCGAGATTCTTTTGCGAAATTTTCATCAAGTATTCTTACTTCGGCTGTAGACACAAGATCCTGGCTGAGACTATCTGAACAACCGAGAATGACTACTTTCTTTCCACGTGCAAGGGCAGTCTCAATCACGGCTTTAAAATCTCTATCTCCGCTTCCTATAATCAATACATCGATGAAATCGGGTTCAGATGGGGAGCGATCGATCACGGTGCGGATATCATTGGCCATTTCCATATCTGCGGAATTCTTGCCGTTATTGTTGATCAAATAATGGATCTTCACACCCAATATGGTTAGCTCACGCGGAACATCTTTTTCACCACATTGTTCTTCAATCACTTGCCAATCTGCATAGGCGTGAATTTTTGCAATATTTCCTTGATCAGCAAATATGTTTCGAATCGTGTCGATGATGGTTTTGTGGTTTGGCTCTATTCCCTGATCGATTAGCCCAACAACCAGATTTTCATAATCGAGGTATATTTCCACAGTTAGAAACTGTCTTGTTTTTACATAGAACATGTTGGGCACAGTGAGTTTTTGATCAATTCCCACCTTCTGATAGCTGCCCGATACATCTTGATACGGAAATCGGGTCAGCAAAAATCTCTGTTTCTGTTGCAAAAGAACTGGCGTCTGGGGTAGGGTGGCTAGCATGGAAATCCTCCTTTATCCACTATAGGCATGCTAATAATCGATTGCTGAATGCTTCTTCGATAGCGTTGATGTGCTGAATTTAGAAAGGTCACTGTACCACTCTCTAAGTTGTAGTAAGTGCCAGTAGCCATGGGCATGTCCTCCCCTTGGGTCATCAAAATTGAGAATGTCAACTTGATTTCTTTGACAACATTCTCAACATGCTTTTTCGTCGCATTTATTAAAAGATCTCCTTCTTGCTTTCGTGCAGCTTCAACGGCGGGAGCAATTTTCTTAGACACCTGACTAATGTATTTGCCTTTGTTTTCGCTGTTTTTTATGGCTGCTGTAATGGCGCCACAGTGCAAGTGACCTATTACCATGACGAGTTTTACCTTCAGCTCCATTATTGCGTATTCCAGGGTCGCGAATACATCGTCGTTGAGAACGTGCCCAGCATTACGAATGATGAAAAGATCTCCAACCCCCTGATCAAAGATCATTTCGGGCACCACCCGTGAATCTGAGCATGTGAAAATACATGCAAAAGGCTTCTGGGCTTTGGCCAACGATGATCGATAGGCGCGATGCTGATTTGGGTATAATCGTTTTTCGAGGATGTAGCGATTGTTACCAGAAATTAGTCTCTTCAATGCTTGATTTGGTGTAGTTATTTTCATGTATTGCTCCGTGATTATTCTACGTAAAGAAAGGTATTCATCGGGAGAAAATTGATGAATAATAAAGTTATTCAGCCAGGGGGAGGTTATCGTATTCTTGCTGACTGATCGACTTCGAATTGGCTATGACTTTCATGCGCTCGTTCAATTTATCAATTTTTTGGAGCGCGTGAACATTAGTGTTGGAAAGGCATTCGATTCTGTGGAATACATCATGGTTTATGGCCGAATACTCTTCAATACTTTTTTCAATAGCCGTTAGTCTACGCTGTAGATCTTGGTTTTGCTTGGCAGATTGACCTGCGGCGCGCACTCGAGTGATTGACCACGAAACCATCAAGAAGACGGTCGCAATGATAATGGCAATCGATAGGGCGCCACCTACATACATGAGAACTGTCATCAAGGTTCTGAACGCGACTTCGCGATGCTCCAAATCTTGCGACAGGGTGAGAATGTCATGCTCATATTGTGCGTCCAGTAGTTTTTGTTCACGCTGGATAGCCTTAATCTCTGCATCTGTCTGTGCATTCGCAAGTCGTTCCTGTAATTCGTAAGTTGCCTGTATGTGAGCAGCTTCTATTTTCATGAGATTGGCTTCCGCTGAGGCGATTTTGGGATTTAGCCAAGTGGCTTCACGAATATTTGCTCCGAGTAAAAGAGCCAATATTACAATGCCGACCAATCCAAAGAATAGCCATTTGGCGGCTGATGTGTTGGGGTTTCGATACTGCATGTTCATGGTTATCTCCTTCATAAACTATGTTGAGAATTCTATGAAAAAGTATCCTACAGATTCCCCTTGTTTGCTTCCACGCTTCTGTGAATATCTTGTCGCCTTACTTAGAATAAACTTTCTTTATACTTGCAAGTGGATCACATAAATCTGACAAGTATCTTACAAAAAAGCATTAGCGCTGATGGTTATCCATCAGCGCTAATAGGGTATGAAAAACGGTTCACGCGGCATTTAGTACTATTTGTGTTTAGGTAAATCGCTTTCAGCGAATACCACATCTTTGTTATATTTGTGCTGGAACCGTTAATCTTATTGCTCTGTTCTGATTTATCTACAAGGAGGTCTCCTTTCCTTTGTTTGATAAAATGGGATGCAGAGTTTTCAACTCTTTGGGGGGAAATTTCGTATATGCACTCCTTTCCTATTGCCTAATTTTCTTCTTCAATGTAGAGAATTTTGATGGTGAAATAAATTTATCACCATTTTGGAGTGAAATTAAACGATGATCTTAAACATTGCTAGCCAGAATCTATCGACAATCTGACAAGAATCTCACAAGATTAGTAACATGAACTTGCGATAATTTTGGGGTTTGGCGGTGAATATGTTAAAATGGGAGAGAATTTAGGCTCAAGTATTTGGAAAACTATTTCAAGGGAATTGGTCTATGGAGGCGTGCAAAAATAACTTCCCATTTTGAGACGGCTGAACTAATCGG
>CAZLNX010000557.1:0-3282 GCA_964560795.1 uncultured Anaerolineales bacterium
TGGGAGTAAGCTCCGCCTGCATTACAGGGCATGTTCAAAGGGTGACCTACAACATAGGTTGTACGCCATCGTTTGAGCGTATCTCTGAAAATTCTTCTAGAAATAAATCGAATAAGTGTGGAAAAAGATGGTGTACAATGGTTTTGCGATTTCTATTGAATTAGATGAATTAGAGAGTTATCCCCCTTGAATATGTTTTAACACTCCATCGCCAACTTCTGGATATCTGATGGATACCTTCTTACTACATTACTGGCTCATAAAGTTACTAACAGATATGCCAGCAAGCTAATACTCCCACTCCGCGTGCGCCAGCGGAGCGCTATTCAGTTCTTCCCAATACCTTCGCCATTGAGGCAGAAACTTATTCATCAATTCTACAAAACGTTCGTTATGGTGGCGTTCATGCAAATGCACCATTTCGTGGACCACGATAAATTCAAGGCAACTTGGCGGTTTTTTGATCAATTCCAGGTTTAGCCAGATTCGACGATCCTGAATATTGCAGCTTCCCCATTTCGTTTTCATCAATTTAACGCCCCAATCCGCGATCTCAACACCAATGATGGGTTCCCATACTTCAATCAGTGGCGGGATCATCTCTTTGAGCTCGCGTCGATACCAGGATACCATTACGCGTTCGCGTTGAGACGAATCGCTACCGGGGCGCACGTGTAGGTCGATAAACTGCTTATTCCGGACAACTACTTTCGGAGTCGCATCTTCTTCCACAATATTCAACCGGTATCGGGCGCCTAAATAATAATGGCTCTCTCCATTCACATATTCTCGTTTTGTTTCGCGCTCCTGTGCTTCAAACTTTGCCTGTTGACGTTTGATCCAGGCCAACCTGGCGATCACCGCCAAGCGTACAGCTTCATCGTCTACTAGCAAAGGTGCAGCCACACGCACTCTACCATTGGGCGGGTAGACCCCAAGGTGCAGGTTCTTGATATCCTTGCGGATCACGTCCACAAGCAAGCCGTTCACATCGATTTGGTGCATAAACTAGTATTCGCGTTGGTTTTTGACGATTTCAAAAATGTGTTCAACTTCAGCTTCGTCGTCAATATATTCTTGAATTACATAGCGTACTTCACGCTCTTTGATGACATGCCCGCGCCAATCGTCTTTGCGAGTGGCGCGTATCTCACCATCGATGGCCAGAGCCAGGGCTTCATCCTTATCCAGGTTATCATACAAAGCGCGCTTCGCAGCCGTGTTCAACGTTTTTGGATATTCATTACCTTCAGCGCCGGCAGGATTGGCCGCTCGGCGAGTTAAATCCACCATCTCCTTTAGATAGGCTTCGTATTCTAGGGCTTCTTCTTTGCGCCTTTGAATTAGCGTATCAAGTAGCAAAGACATCTTTTCATAATACTTGGGGTTAATCGGTTGTTCATCTATGATTAAACGACGCAGGTTGTTTTCGATGGTCTCTGCTACAGCTGCGGGCTCCTCAGAAATGCTCTCTGGCAATTCGTCCATAGCATCTACACCGCGTTCAACAATCAATTCAACAAGGGCGAGATCATCAAAAGCAGAAATCTTTCTACTTTCTTCTGCCCGGATATAGGTGTCGATTAAGTGGCGCATGGCTGGTTCGTACATTTTGAGATCAATATAGTCACCACTGGCAAGTTTAACTTCGCTGCGAACCTTTTCATAGTAATCGACCTCAGCCTTGATTTTCTTGATCTCAGCCGAGCTGTATCCAGCTTCAGTTAGTTCGTTGGCGATATTGGCATAAGCTCGGATTAAGGAGGCAGTCATTCTATATAGAGCAATGCGTTTGGGTTCGTTGTCTTTTAGCTGGTCTTTATCAGAAGTGTCCTGAGCGCAGAAGTAGCGGATAAACTCCTGAGTCCCCTTGGGGGGTTCAACGGGTTCGCACAAAGCCTTGATGGCTTCGCGAGACTCTTCCAATCGCTCTTTAGCTTTGTCCAAGCGGTTAGTCAGTAAACCCTGCACATCTTCTTTGTCATAATCCTCGAAAGCCCCTGCGGTATAGTCTTTGACGGATTTCTCCAGGCTTTTAAACAAATCTTTATAGTCAATCACATAGCCGTATTCCTTGTCCTCCGTATCCAAGCGGTTGACCCGGCAAATGGCTTGGAACAATCCATGGTCTTGCATATGCTTATCGATATACAAATAAGTTGCTGGGGGCGCATCAAAACCAGTCAACAACTTATCGACCACAATCAACAATTTCATTTGGCCAGGCTCTTCGATGAATTTCTTCTTGACCTCTTTCTCAAATTTATCGACTTCTTTTCCATTCAACATCCGGTTGTAAATCTCATACTGGCGTAGTTTTTCTGTGAGCCCTTCGCCTGTCTCTTCCCCTTTGATATCGGAAGGTGACGGTTTATAAGATGTGATAATCGCGCATTTATTGAAGCCGTTATTGACAAACAGTTCGTAAAACTTGCAGGCCTGAAAAATGCTGCTGGAGACCAATAAAGCGTTGCCATACCCGCTCTGCAGCCGGTCGCGTGTTTCCATATCTAGCAAAATATCAGCCACAATCTTTTCCAATCGATCCTGGGAACTGAGTACCGCTTGCATGGTCCCCCAACGTTTTTTTAGTTGGGCACGAGCAATATCATTCAATCCTTTGGTTTTGGCTTCAAACCACAGATCGATTTTCTCTTGCGAGGTAATATCCTGATCGATGTCACGCGCTTCGTAGCGCAAGTCCAATACAACCCCATCTTTGACTGCTTCGTCATATTTATAAGTGTGAATATAGCCGCCAAAGATTTCAATGCTGCGTTTCTTATCTGCTTTCAGCAGGGGAGTGCCAGTAAACCCGATCAGTGTAGCCTTCGGCAGGATCGCTTTCATGGCCTCGTGCAGATCGCCGGATTGCGTTCGGTGACATTCGTCCACGAATACGTAGATATTACCCTTGGGATTGAAACCGGGCGGCAGATTGCTTTCCAAGTCCTTGATATAGCTCTTGATATCCCCTTCTTCCCGACTCCCAAATTTGTGGATCAATGAACACATCAACCATGGTTTAGCCGCGTTGAGTTTACTGAGTAAATCCTGTCCGCTCTTGGTGCGCTTGATACCTTCCTTGACCCCCAAGAAAACTTTTTCGATCTGTTCATCCAACTCGATCCGATCAGTGATGATCAAAACCCGGCCATTTTCAATGTGTTCGCGAATCCAACGCGCCAGCCACACCATGATCAGGCTTTTTCCACTTCCTTGCGTGTGCCAGATGATTCCCCCTTCCCGCTCGTTGACCCGTTTTTGGGCCGCTTTGACGCC
>CAZLNX010000558.1:0-3280 GCA_964560795.1 uncultured Anaerolineales bacterium
CTATTTTCTAGGTTTTGGGGAGCACTCCCTAAAAGATTTGTCAGTCAATCAGGGAATAAACAATAACTTGGATAGGCATTTATCATGATAGATTTAATTGGTCGGTCAATCGATCGGTATCACATTTTGGAACAGCTTGGCAGAGGTGGGATGGCCACGGTGTATAAGGCCTTCGACACGCGCTTGGAACGTGATGTGGCTGTCAAGCTGATTCGTAAAGAAGCTTTTGGGGCCGAAGTGCTGGATCGGATATTGAAACGGTTTGAGCGCGAAGCCAAAGCACTTGCTCGGCTTTCTCATACCAATATCATTCAGGTTCATGACTACGGCATATTTGCGGGCGCACCATATCTCGTAATGGAATACCTGCCCGGGGGCACACTTAAAGACCATTTGGGCGGGCCAATCCTGCCGTCAGAAGCTTCCAGATTGCTGCTACCAATCGCCCAAGCCCTGGCACATTCGCACAGCCTGGGCATCATCCACCGAGATATTAAGCCTTCAAATATACTCATTGATATCAACGGAGCGCCAAAGCTGACCGATTTCGGAATTGCCCATATTTTGGAGCCCGGCGATTCCCCGTCTCTGACAGCTACCGGGACGGGTGTGGGGACCCCAGAGTACATGGCTCCTGAGCAGGGCCTTGGAAAAGATGTCGATGCGCGCACAGATGTTTATGCACTAGGAGTGGTGCTCTACGAATTGCTTACCGGTGATAAACCGTACAAAGCCGATACCCCCATGGCGGTGGTGATCAAGCACATTCACGATCCTGTCCCTCGCCCGACCAGAATAGTGAAAACGCTGACCCTCTCTGCAGAACGAGTGATTTTAAAAGCCTTGGCCAAGGTTCCGGAGAACCGCTATGAGAATATGGATGCGTTTGCTGCGGTTTTAGCAAAGATCAGTAGCGATGAGGATGATGTTTCATCCGCCGGTGAAGCAGATATTACACGTGATGAATTTGATTTACCGCCTGATCAAAATGAAGAACCAAATGGACAAAATGGGAATGTATTTGGAGATCGTGTTGGAAAATACCTTTTCTGGGTGATAGGTTTCACCATTTTGCTATTCGCGTTGATCTTGGGTGGTATCTGGCTTGGAAGGGGGATACCGGACATTTGGCCTCCTGGCAACCCGACTTCCACAACTGAATTACCAACAGCCATATTCGCCGAGACCCCGTTGCCGACGGACACACAGGTACCAACATCGACAGAAACACCTGATTTGGGGATTGGTTCAATGCAGCTTTCAGAGGTGGATGGCGTGGTGCAAATGTACGTACCTGCCGGCGAGTTTATGATGGGTAACGATGATGGGGATAATGATGAGCTTCCAATGCATATGGTGTATCTGGACGCCTATTGGATCGATCAGACAGAAATAACTAATGCCATGTATGCTGAGTGTGTTGTCTCAGGCGTGTGCAAGCAGCCGGACAATAGAACCCCTTTCAGTGATGATACATATGCCAACCATCCTGTTGTGTATGTTAATTGGAGTGATGCACAAACATATTGTGAATGGGCTGGGCGGCGCTTGCCAACAGAAGCAGAATGGGAAAAAGCTGCTCGAGGCGTAATGAGCGGCAGGAAATATCCATGGGGAGACGATCTGCCCGTTTGTCAGCGAGGCAAAGAAAATGGGGCGCAGTACAGTGTTTGTGAGGGAGAAACCGTGCAAGTCAAAAGCTTTGCCCCAAATGATTTTGGATTATACGACATGATTGGCAATGTCTCGGAGTGGGTAGCCGATTGGTATGATGCCGAGTTTTATGTGAATTCGCCCGTAAATAACCCCGAGGGTGCGTTTGCAGGTAAATATAAAGTGTTGCGCGGAGGAGCTTGGGACACCAGCGCCAGGCAGATGGGAATCTCCCATCGTTTCAAAGACATTCCTGATTATGCATGGGGTTATTATGGTTTTCGCTGTGCCCAATCTGCAAAAATTACCCATTCAGAAGATTTGCGTGAAAATTCGGAACACTATCACCTGATACAGAATAGAGGGAAAATTTATATCGGGGTCCGCCATGGAAGTATGTATCCTCTAGCTGTCATAACGGGAGACAGCTATAGTGGTTTTGAGATTGATTTAGCGGTTGAAATCGTCCGGCGTTTGTTTGGTGATCAAGTGGATATCGAATGGGTCCCCATTCGAGCTGATGAGCGCTTAGAGGCAGTTGAGAATGGTCATGTTGATTTCCTTATCAGAAATACCACCCATACGATTTCACGAGAAGAGCGGGTTTCTTTTACCAGCACTTATTTTCTGGATGGGGTGCGCTTGCTGGTTCGGCGCAGTGACGGGTATAACAGTATTGAAGATCTCGATGGAAAAACTGTTGTCGCTGAGTACGAATTTTTTGTTGCCCCGGTTGAAAATGCTGCCATGTCATCCAGTATAGATATTTATTTTCAGGTTGCTGGATATGATGATGTTCGAGAGATGTTTGCCGACAAACGAGTTGATGCCGTCACGACAGACTGGGGGTCTCATGGTCTGTATGTCGATATGAATGACTACGATGCTCACCAACCTCTTGGCGGCCTTCTCAGCAGTGAACCTCTTGCAATAGCTGTAAATCTTCATGAGCTTGATTTTCGCGATGAAATTGATGCTGTTTTGTTAGAGATCATTCGCGACGGCACATGGCAGGCTTTTTACGATCATTGGTTCCCTGAACCACCTCCGTGGACAATCGAAGAAATGCTAAATGAACTGCCTGTAGACAGATAGATTCTCATATGTTGGAAAAGCTTATGCGCACTATTGTTATCAAATATATGGTGAAGAATGATAGGTAAATCTATTGATCGCTATCATATCCTTGAAAAGCTAGGTGAAGGGGGTATGGCGACCGTTTATAAAGCTTTTGATACCCGCTTGGAACGTGATGTAGCCATTAAGTTGCTACGCACAGAACGACTAGATTCTCAAAAAGCAATCAAACGTTTCGAGATCGAAGCCAAAACCTTGGCTCATCTCAACCATCCCAATATCGTAAAAATCCTCGATTATGGTGAGCAGAATGGCACTCCATACTTGGTGATGGAAAACATCCCTGGTGGAACACTCAAAGATAAACTTGGAAGACCGAACAAATTGAAGGATGCAGCTAAGTTACTGGCACCCATTGCGCGAGCACTCGATTTTGCTCATGAAAACAATCTAATACATCGAGATGTTAAACCTTCAAATATACTCATTACATCGGATGACTCTACTGCAGTAACTCAGGCAAAACAGAAGCGTTGAGCAACAAAAAAGA
>CAZLNX010000559.1:0-3279 GCA_964560795.1 uncultured Anaerolineales bacterium
GCGGGATGGTCTGCTCATTCGCCCCAGCGACTTCAGCATCACTCGCTGGCCCAGCCCCGACAAACCCGAGAGCAGCCCATTTTGGTGGAATATGCTCGATACACCCATAGCAGATCAACACAACCCAACAACTCGCCTGGAAAATCAAATGGAGACTTGGGAGGAAGAACGACCTCCGTTCATCACTGTACTGATCCACGAAAACAACTTTTACCGCCGCGGCGGTACACCATTCACCTTCATCTATTGGGCAAATAAAGAGAAAAACCAGCCACTCTCTCCGCCATTCGACCTGGATGCCCCCGACGCATCACGCCCCCGTACCGGGACTAACCAAGACGCTATTTGGGAAACGTACGAGGAAATCATTGCCTATGCCGCTTCGCACTTGAGCGTAATAACGTCTGAAGATATCGTCAACCTGGCAAAAATGGACGAATGATCTACGCCAATTCTAAATAACAATTTTACACATACTTTCTCTCCTGATCACATTAGGGCGATATGATCATTCTCAACAATCCAATTATCAGTACTTTCATTAAGGAGAAAGATATGTTAAAGAACTTAACCGCATTTCTGGCTGTTCTATTGACAGCATGCACCGCATTCAACACTGATCCCAGTCCGGTCAATGCGGGTTCATTATCTGATCAAATTGAAATTCCTATTGACATTAAAACAGCCATCGATACCGCTCTATCAAGCACGCCGAATAATTCTGCGTCAGGGATTATCGAAACCCTACCAGATGGGGGCGCCCGCCTCGCCACGCAAGATGGACTTGAACTGACTTTGGATGCCAACGGACAGGTAACCGGCCTGACATTGAACGGTGAAGCACTTCCCATTAACGCCGCCCTTCCCCTGATGGTGCGCGACCTTTCCTCAGCCAATATGGCTGAAGCCACCAATCTACTCAACAACCCCGGCTTCGAATCCGGTGACTCCGGCTGGAATCCACTGATGCACAACAATGTCGATATCGAAGTCACCTCTGATGCCGCCAATGACGGGAGCCATTCACTGGCTATACGCAGCCATACTCAGGATGGCATCGGCGCAGTAATCAGCGACTCCATCCCCGTTGTGGCAGGTGAGCGCTACCGCGTCTCTGGGCATTTCATGCTTGAGTTTGGTTACGTGGATGAACACAGCAATCCAACCTTTTGGCAAGATAGGCTATACACTGGAAGCCCATCAATATCAGGCATCTATCTGCAATGGCTGACCCCTAGTGGCACGCCACTCCACGAAAATCCACAAATTGCTGTCCCGCTCCACTGGAATGCCCAAGATTGGCATAAGGTCACGCGCGAAATAACTGCCCCGGCAGGCGCTGGCAGCGTGCAGATCATCGCTGGCGTCAAGCCGGTGAGTGGCTCCGCCTGGATCGACAATTTAGCCTGGATCGAAAGCCCCGAGATTGATCAACCTCTGAGTGGATCGCTACAAATCAAAGATGATCATGTCATCCAGGCTGGCGAAATCAATGGGCTACAAGTCGCAGTTACGTACACACCCTATAGCGACCACATCGCCGTCAATACAGAAATCACAGATACTAGCGGAGAATCCCGTGCCCTGGATGCCGCCTGGGGGCTGCCTCTAAATCTTTCCGGCTGGAACTGGTGGGATGGGCTGCGCGAAACTCGCCCAATCACATCTGGCGAAGATTTTGCTCGCTCAGTCAGTGCTGATATCGCCGGCTATTTGCCCATCTCTTTGTACCCCTATGGTTTGGTCGAAAATGGCCAACATGGGTTGTCCCTGGCGATCCCGTTGGACTCGCCGCGCTATGTGCTGATGCACTACGATGGCACAGCTGGTCGCTACGAAGGCCGCGCTCACCTGGGGATAAGTCCCACGGCCCAAAAACTAGAAAATAGCGCCGACTTCACCCTGCTGCTTTACCAGACTGATCCCAACTGGGGCTTGCGCGCTGCTGCAGAAAAACACGCTCAAATAAATCCAGATTGGTATAACACACCCGCTGACTTTTCCGGCTACACAGATTTCATACGCGAGCACTTCAGTCCGAGAGGGCAGAAAGCCACACATCTGGAAGATTACAACAACAACGCGGTGTACGCTGCCCAATACATTGTCTACGAGCTTTCCGTGTATATGAAAGATGGTAATGAGCCACGACCTGATTTTGATGAAGCCTGGCAATCGCTTGACGAACATGCAGAATCAGTGATCTGCGATTCTGCCGGAGAACCACATCTGAAGCTGGTCTCCGTCACGCCCTGGTCGGGCAATAGATGGAATCCTATCTGGATCCCCAATATGGATCCTGATATTCCTGGTGGTTATGGAAGTGCCAAACTATCTGAGTTGGCAACCCTCTTCGACGAGCTAGATCAGGTTGGACTGACACTGAACGGCATTTTCATAGACAACTTTATCTCAACATCAACGATGGATACGTGCTCTGATCATTTGGCCGTGGCCGATATTCCACTCACCTATGAGTCGAATACATATCAGCCTGCATCGCACACAGCTTCTGCAGGATGGGAATTCATCGTAGCTCTACGGGCGCTGCTCGATGAACAGCCTGAGCCTTATCGCAGCATTAGCATTAACTTCTGGGCAATGAATACCCCCGCGTTGCTAGCGCCCTACATTGATGCTTTCGCCGGCGAGGGTGCTTCTGCCAAAGAATCCAACTGGACACCTGATATTCTGGATTACCGCATGGCAACGGCAATGAGTCAGCCACGCGTGTTTGCTAACCAGCAGCCCGATCCAACTTATGAGCACATTGAAGAATTCGTCCACGAAGCCATCTTCTATGGCATCCGGCCCAGCCGCGGCGATAACGGCGTCAATTGGCCCCCTGAGACTGATGAATTACTCACATGGGCACAAAGTCAGGTCGCTCCACTCATTGACCTTGGCTGGCAACCCATCACCCATGCCTTCACCGACCACCCCGATGTGTGGGTAGAACGCTTCGGAGACAAGGCCTTCACTGTTCACAACTGGGGCTCTGAACCCGCTGATTTCACCCTCTCGGTAGATCTTCACACTTCAGAATTTTCATCTACAGATCTAACAGTCAGCGAATCCGTCAGCAATAGTTTTATCATCGCCACCGTGACTGGTGATGGATATATGCAGCTCAATGGTCACCTGGAACCAAGTCGCACAGCTGTGTATTGGCTGGATTATTAACTCTTCTTCCTAATACAAATTCCCGGAAACTGGGTTTCGAAGAATCCTACGTTTCCGGGAAACTATTTAACGTAAGTTGCCACCTTTAAACGTTCA
>CAZLNX010000560.1:0-3275 GCA_964560795.1 uncultured Anaerolineales bacterium
ACAGATGATCACACAGGCGGGGAATTCCCCGCTGAACAGAATGCGGCTTATAGGCCGGCCTGGGAATCCCTTTTGGGCATGTACCTTAAAATCTTGAATATTCATCCGATATCGAAACCTTCAACTTGTAAAGTCATCTCCGATTTCTTCCAAAGCTTGGTGAAAATCTTCAAATTCTTGTTCAGTATAGTGACGAAGGGTTGTAGCCTCGTCTTTATGTCGAAGAAGCATAGCTATATATCTGATGGGAAAACCACGCTTTGCCAATCTTGATCCAAGAGTTGCTCTTAAAATTCGTGGCGTCACGCGTCGCTCTAAGCCCTGGAGTTCCCCCCACCAAGAGACTGCTCTTAGAACATGTTTACGTGTCCAAATTGATCCATTACTTCTTACAAATAATGGATCATCTGGATTACGCAAAAAATTAGCTAAAAGCTTCAGAGGTTCAATTAGATCGGATAGCATGGGTAATTCTTGTGGCTGCTGGCTTTTTGTTGCTGAAAGATAAATCTTTATATTTCCGAAATCTAAATGTTGTTTCTCAAGAATTGTTAGTTCTGAAGAGCGAAAACCTAATCGTGAACATAATTTCGCTGCCAAACGGATTTGGTATGAATGCCGATAATAAGAAAAGCTCGATTGTCTTAATGATATTTCGTCAATATCTGACAAATCATTTGGGTGTACAAATTTACTAGGTAGGCCAGCCTTAAGTTGGTATTTTGATTGATTTTTTCGATACTTTGAATATTGATATAACTTCCCTTGAAAGGTTGGAAATAGCCATAAGGATCTGGGTAGAAGTAAATCTCGATCAGAAAGATAATACTCGAAAGGTGCATCACCGACTATTACATAGCTATTGTGGATGATGGCTTCATAGTCATTCAAGATAATCTCATCCCTCTGAGATTTTAATAGATCTTGAATTGCTATTTCATTTGTCCGTACTAAATTGCGTATTATGTCGTCCCGTAAACGAGTGAAACTTCTTTGCATATCTAAATACATGGGTGAAATCCCTGCTGAAGCGTTGGTAATCCATTTCTCCTAGAGGTTTTACTGGATTCCGAGGATTTTTTATATTGATATCCATGTCATTGAGTGAAATTGGTGGAGTCGAATATCCCTTTCGATAGAGAAAACTCCAAAATCTCGATAATCCGATTAAACGACGTTGGATTGTTCCACCACTAAGATTTTGTTGTTTTAGGTAGTAAAGATATTTATGAATTATTTTTGGTGTAATTTTGAATGATCCAAGTGATCCATCAATTTCATATTCGTAAAAATGTATGTATGTTTTTACATCGTAACAATATGCAATTGATGTAGTGTCTGATAAATCGCGTGTAACTAAGAGGTAGTGAGCAAATTCATCAATGAGCTGATCTAAGTACATTTTTACTAAGTTGTTTCAGTGTTTAGGAGCGAGTATTGAATAAGTGCTTTTTCTATGAGTCGCAAACGGTCGCTTATGCGAACATTATATAGCAGGGTGTAAGGAGTGTCAAGATGGAAAAAGAGCCGAAATTGGGAAATTTCATCAAAAAAACGTTGTTAGAAAGAGACCTTTCTCTCAGGGCAGTTTCGACAGAGGCGGGGATTAGTCACTCTTATTTATCAGAAATCATAAATGGGAAGAAAGTACCTGAATTAAAGGCATGCAACGCTATCGCAGATTTTTTTGAAGTCCCGCGTATTTTTATATATAATTTAGCAGGGTGGATAGAGACAGAAGATGATAATGCTTTTTTTGAAGCATTTAAAGAAAGGGCAAAGAGGGATACCGAGTTTCTTGAATTACTAAAAATGTATATGGAAATTACTGACGAAGAGGAACAAAAACGCTTTATACGGATGTTGCGCGCAGGGATAGGAAAGTAATTTTAGATTGGATAGAACTTTATGAGGAAACAATGGTTTGAATACTTTGGAAATTTATTCGGACTCATAATTTTAGCAATAGTACTTCACATGCTTGCAATTGGTAATAGAGGAATAATTGAAGCAATTACCGCTTTTCCTCCATTGTTTATTGGGATATTTGGATGTATAACAACGACGAAAATGTTGTTTGTGGATCGGAATTTTAATCATAGCTTAAATAAGAAATTTCAATCCGAAACCATATATAAACTTACAAAAACTGCAAATTTCCAACACATGGTAATGTGGTGTCTAATCTTTGGAATTTATTTGCATGGCATTCTGATATGTTTTCCATACATTGAAATGTTGATAGTTCGAGATGTCGATACGGTTTCGTCAATTATTAGGTGGGGGGGATTAAATTCAATTGTGCTAATGACGTCCATCATAGCTTATTGTTATTACAAATATAAACTCAATATCGCTCGAAAAGAATTGTTACTATTCCTGAATATATAATATTTGTGTAAATGTCTTTAGAAATCCTTAGAATTAAGAATTAAAAGTAGGAAAAGCAAATTGAGTGGCTAATTATGGTCCGACTTTCTAAATGATGATTCCTTTTTTTCGGAAAGTTGGTTAAATGCAGCCTCGATGCCCTCCTGCTTGCACGATTTCAGCAATTCTAGGTGAAAGGCTAGTAATTGTTCAGCTTCTTGGTTTCTTTCTCTTCGCGACTGCTTAATATTAGCTTGAAAAAGGGCTTCTACTTCAGCGCTGAAAAGCGTTTCCTGGTGCTCTTCGATCACCTGTCTCAACGTCTGAATATCTTCTGCATCTAGATAAGTGCGGATTGCTGCCATGACAGCCTCAGCTTCTTGAGCTGCTCGCTGAAGACCAGTTCCCCCATCTTCAATGCCCTCGATAACCGCCTCAAGCGCCTCATTGTAAGGATGTTCATCTGCCAGGACTGAGACTTCGCTCCCATCCAATAAGGCGATCAATGCCGTGAATAACTCGAACTCATCTTTATCATCCTGTTCTTGAGCTTGCTTCAGGGCGCGTTGTAAGACCTCTCGCCACTCTTCCCACTTGTCCGTATTGATTGTCATCGCAGCGATCGTGTTGACTACAAAGGTACGCACTTCTTGAGATGATATCCTTGCCGATCTTTTTTCTTTGGGCAAGGGTTTCCCCTCCCTCAACGACTTCTCCCACTCAGCTAATAGGGCAGTATCTTGTTGGTAATCCGGGTGCTGTACCTGCCCTTTAAGCTGCACCGCATTCCGCAAGTACTCAACGGCTTGCTCGAATTCTCTCCTGTCACGATAAAGCATGGCTAGATTGAAGCATGTGATTGCTTCCCCAGCCCGGTGCCCCACTTGCCTCATGATCGGCAGGGC
>CAZLNX010000561.1:0-3252 GCA_964560795.1 uncultured Anaerolineales bacterium
GAGAACAAATAGATTCGTCACCTACCACCATTCGGAATCCACATTGGTACATAAGTTCGCCTAATGTTGTCAAAGTGAAATAGAATGTGTGAGCTATCTGTAATTCGAGTAATGGATCACTTCGGTTATTGTGAATATCTAATAACCCAGGCGTCTCAATATATATCAAACCATTGAGTGTGAGCAGTTTCCTTAAGTCCAATAGTTCTTTTTTCGGACACAAAAAATGTTCTATCACATGAGATAAGATAACTAATTCAAATTTCTGTCCCGATACCAATGCCTCTTGAATGCCCCCTTCATATAAGGTAATCCCCTGATCTCGCCCCACGCCTAAGTAAGCTCTATCATAATCATATCCTGTAATATTGCCACCGATTTCTTTTATCGCCATAAGATTCCATCCCCCTCCAGCACCAATCTCAATTACATTCTTACCAGACAAATCAACAAAGTGCTTCAACCATCCAACTAAGGCAGGGCCTTTCCAAGCCGCATACGCATCAAAGACATTTTGGGCCCCACCTTCAATCTTTGAATATAGTTTTCGATAGAAGTTTTGATAGAAATTTGCATATGCATCATCATTCATTCTAGGATTAGTTCTGACAAGGCCGCAGTTCATACAGATCTCAACTCGATTAGGAAGCCCATACCTATCTACCGTAGCAAGTGTGACATCTTTATTGCTCGATTCTTCCCCACAAAGGCATCTAACTTCTTCAAAAGCCCACTGTAAGGAATTTCGCTTATTCAATAATTCATCTCGCAAAATTCGTTGCTCGTCTCGCAATCGTATCGCTGATTGCCCGACGAGGTCATACCTTTCTCCTATAACAGACCGGTTATTAAGATCTCCAGATGGTATCTGCATACACCACCCCACCAGCAACGCGGCTTTCAGTAAAACTATCAGACTGGACTCGAAAAGATGTTAACCCAGTGGCCTTGTAGATCGGGCGACCGTCGTTTCCTTTAATACCCACTTTTATACTATATGCACCTGGCGCCAAATTCAAACCGGAAAATGTACAACTAATACTGCCCGATCCTTCGCAGTCAGCACGATCTGGTATATCACCGTTAGTTTGTAATATGACTTGAATCAAATCAAAAGTCAATATCCCCACCCCGAATATAGGACTCTCGACCTTGGTTTCAGCATAAAATTCTATACGTATAGCTATGTCCTCAGACATACGCAATGTATTGGTCGGTCGGCCATCGCCATCCACAATCACGACGCGAGTGACCACAATTTCCCCAGTACCTGAATAATTAACTGGTCGCATTGAATCTTGCGCCAACAATTGCAACTGATCCTTGTCTATCTTTTCAAAATAGTAATTTACCGCCTCCTCGGCTGAGTTATCACATGCAACTCGTCCATTGTCAAGGACAATCACACGATCGCACAGTCGTTCAACTTGGCGAACAGAGTGGGACACAAAAAGGGTTGTGATACCTTCGGAGCGCAACTCTTCCAACCGACGATAACATTTACGCTGAAAAGCTAAATCTCCCACAGCTAATACTTCATCTACCAACAACACATTTGCATCCACATTCATTGCTACCCCAAACCCCAACCTTGCCAACATACCACTAGAATACATCCAGACCGGTCGCTCGAACCACTCTCCAAGTTCACAGAATTCTTCAATTTCAGGCATCGTAATCTCGATCTCCCGTCTCGAAAGGCCCATTACTGCCCCTAACAGATGCACGTTCTCACGACCAGTGAGTTCGGGATGCAGTCCAGCGTTAAGTTCAATCATCGGAAACACCCGCCCAATAACCTCCACTTGTCCGCTTGTGAGGGGCGTCACTCCAGCTAGCACTTTGAGTAGAGTACTCTTACCCGCTCCGTTGCGCCCAATGATACCCAACGTTTCCCCTTGCCTTACATCAAAGGATACGTCGCTCAGCGCCCAAGGACCATCCAATTGCGTACTCATCCTATACCTATTCAAAGGCTTGAGCCTTTCACGAAGGGACCTTAGCTTTTGTTGACCCTGACGGATGAAGTAGGGCAAAGACAGACCGTATCGTTTCCAAAGGTTATCAACTCGAATTACTACATTTTTACTCATGGCTATAACACATCTGCGAAGTATTGGGACATGTAGCGGAAGAGTGGCCAAGCCACCAGCCAGACCACCCCAATACCTAGAAAAGAGACCCACAGCAAACTCAGGTCGGGAGTCGTGGCCTTGATAATTACTACCCTGAAACCCTCGATAACCCCTACCATAGGATTCAAGCTGTACAAAAACTGCCAGCGTTCAGGCACTTCACTCAAGGGATACATAATTGGCGTCGCCAATAACCAGAACTGCATCAAAAAAGGAATAGCAAAAATTATGTCGCGTTTGTATGTCCCCAGCGAGGCCATACCAAACCCCACGCCCAAAGCTAACATGGCCGTCATCAGTACCAACAACGGCACCCACAGCAACGCCCATCCCACCGATACTCGAAACCAAATCATCATTCCCAAGAGAATGGACGTTGAGATCAGGAAGTCCACCAACGACGTCATTACCCCAGCTAAGGGGAAGACCTCGCGTGCAATAGCTATCTTCTTCACGATGCCGGCATTCTGATAGATACTGGGGCTGCAGCGCGTGACAGCATTGGAAAAGAAAGCCCACGGAACCAGAGCACTATAGGAAAAGATCACATATGGAACACCATCACTACTGATGTCAAGAACCCCACGGATAAAAGTAAAAATGATCATATAAAATAGCGGCTGGATGATTGCCCAAGCAGGACCGAGTAGAGACCGTCGATATCGTCCCTTTAATTCACGCAAAATTAGCGCCCACAAGAGGTGGAGAAATCTTTGGCGCTCAGTCTTTCGGTCCACTGGTCGCATATAGACTGCACGTGTTATTGATTTCATTGAATGAGATTAAACTCCTATCATGTGAGCACTGCTGTTACAAAGCTACACCCATCAACCAATTATTTTTCCACTACCTGGATATTGGGTTCTAGGTGAGATTCTTGGATAAGCCAGCCTCATGCATTTGCTACTGCTGAAACGATTTAGTCTCCTGTTTCTACTTCGAGTTGATGCTGGATCGATCGCCGCGTACGAGAGAAAGAAAGCTTTAGCATAATCTGAATCCCAATAAGTAGCAAGCGCGGCTCCCGGAATGGAAGTTGCCAAAAACCGCCAGTCATCCGATCGCGATTGCGTTCTGCCAAAAACTGTTGAACAGAGGGTGTGATACATTTAACCAG
>CAZLNX010000562.1:0-3245 GCA_964560795.1 uncultured Anaerolineales bacterium
CCCACTATTGACCTTAATATCATCGTTCAAATTATAGATATCTGCTCGTAATGTAGGTACAGCAAATGGGAATTACGGATAAAAAGGGTGAGGGAAAACAGACCCTGAAAATGGGGAAAAGCGAACCAGCGAGCTGGAAAGCATGACCAGACGCGCAGGAAGCAGCCCCCCAGATCAGATATTCGATTGAAACCCCCAAAGGAACAAACAGACATTCCCTGGCATGAATGGCCAGGGAGTGAAATTGTCAGGAAGGAGCGGGCCTCAGAGGCAACTTGAGCACGTCCTGCACGGACCAGAGTTTAGTGGTGAGATTGGCAGCCAGGGCGGGGGAGCGCTGCCGGTGCTTGCCCAAACCAGGGATAGGGACAGCCAAGGATTCATGAGTGCGGATGAAATGATAGTATGTACGCCACCATTCGATATGCAGGAGAAGATGTTCAGGATGTTGAGCCAAGGACCAGGTCTTTCTCATCAGAGGAGCAACACCCCTGCGGATGGTCAAGTTTACCCTTTCGATGAAAGCAGTTTGAATGAGTTGAGCAAAGCCATGCAGCTGCAAGATATCATTGAGATCTTTGCGATTACCCCAGAGCATGCGCATGATGGCGAAAGGTGAATTGCGGCTTTTGCGTTGCTTGAGCAATTGACCGTACAACAAATCATCTGAAACGTGCCAATGATCGGTTCTGGCGCGTTTAGGCCGAAACCAGTGACCGAAGTGGGCGGTGATGGCGTAGAAATAACCTCGTAGCCCATCGGTGGTGAAGGCAGGGATGGAGTTAGGGAGAAGGCGCAGCTTGAGATCATGAGCCAGAGCCATGGCGTCATCATTCTTGCGCTTGCCGAGGTGAAGGGAAGGCAGGATCTTGGTGACTGGATCGATGGCCAACCACAACCACATTTTGCCGGTACGACGTACTCTACAATACAACTCGTCCATCTGAATTAAGGGAAGAAGTAGGTGGTGAAAGAAACGGTTGTGGAGCAGAGAACTGTGTTTTCCCATACGTTCCAACCACCGGGTAATAGTGGCTTCGCAATGACCAGAGCAGCGCACGAGGACAGAGATATCACACCCTTCAGCCAGGAGCATCAAGACCAGGACGATATGCCCATCGTCGGTCTTCAGGCGATACAGGGGAGTGTGAAGGCGACTGGAGAAGCGTTTGTCACACCACTGACATTTCCAATACTGGATGTGTTTGTTGATGCCGCGTTTTCCATCGCCGACAATGGCGTGCAGCAGGTGATCGATGACACCGAAGTAATCACACAAGGGATTGGGGCAAGCGTGGCCCTGGGATGAGAGATGTTTGGAGCGGCCGCGAGCACTTTTGCGCTGTGAGTAAGGGATGACATCCGTTTTTGGCTTCAAGACAGCCAATTCAATACCAGACGTGCAGCCTGGGCAGTCTTTTGGGGATCTGGGTTTCCATTTTCTGGGACGATAGTTCTTGGCCCGCTGGCGAAGATTCTTGATAATGTCTTTGAAAGTCAGCCACAATGAGAAGAGCAGGGCGAAGTAGAGAGCAAAGATGATGATGTGTTCGATGCGAAGGGGGGAATTGTGCATAGAAAGGGGAGAAAATCGGGTAAAATGAGAATGGTCACCAGATTCTATGCTAATGAAGTGTTGAGTCCTATTTAGTCGTACTACAGAAAGTCTCAAAAAGTCATACCGATTAGGACAGGAAGTATTTTCTGACCATAATTGGATAACCAAGTAAGCAGGAGTATCCAAATGGGCAGAAGAGCACGGCGTGTAAGTTTTGAAGAGAAGCTAGAGATCGGTGACATGGCTCTAGCTGGAAAAACAGATCCACAGATTGCCAAGGCAATGGATCGATCAGTACACACGATCCGAAAATGGCGCAGACGGTTTGTCAAAAATGGCAAATTAGGTTTGACGGTCAAGATGGGTCGACCAGCGAGTGGTGTGCTGGGTAGCTATCCTGAAGAGTTACAAGATGCGATTTTGCAGATGAGAAAAGCTCATCCAGGCTGGGGACCCAAAACAATTTTGATGGAACTCCAGCAAGATACCTATTGGAGCAAACGAACCTTACCAAGCCGATCAAGGGTTGCAGCCTTTCTACACCAAGAAGGTCTGACACGAAAGTATCGTCGTCATATTGATCTACCAGAACCTGAACGTGGGCACATTGAAAGACCGCACGAAGAATGGCAGATGGATGCTCAGGCAAGCATGCGTATCAAAGGCTTATCTGGGCGAACCAGCGTGATCCATGTTATCGATGTGTTTAGTCGTCTCAAGGTAGAAAGCTGCCCACGCATGGCTTGTCGGAAACCTGCTACGAAAGATTACTTCCTGGCACTACGCAAGGCCTTTATCCAATTCGGCTTGCCAGAGCGGATATCCTTGGATCGGGATACAGTTTTCATCGACAATACACTGGCTTCTCCCTTTCCTACCCGTATTCATCTTTGGTTGGTAGCCTTGGGCATTGATGTCAGCTTTACACGCAAACGCAGACCAACAGATCATGGTCAGGTTGAGCGATCCCACCAGACCATGACTGCACAAGCTATCCAAGGTCAGGAATAGTCATCTGAACTGGATCTTTGGCAGGAGCTAGACCATCGTCGAGAAAGGCTCAATCACCACTTGCCAATGGATGTTCTCGGAAATCGAGCGCCTTTGGAAGCGAATCCTGATGCAGTATTCAGTGGTCGAGCCTATCGCCCAGAGTGGGAAGAAGAATTACTCTCGCTTGAGCAGCTCTACAAATACCTTGCAGAAGGACGCTGGATCAGAAACAGTAACTCGGGTCTTTTCCGAATTGGCGGCTTCTATTACTACATCGGAAGACAATGGCACAAACAGGAATTCGAGATCACCTTTGATCCCGTAGGGTCCATAAACCTCAGTCGAGTCAAATCATAGTAAAAATGGATAGTTTTCAAATTTATGTCACAGAAAGTTGGGTAAAGAAAACTGAATTACGATGGAATAAGAGCGATAAGAATGCAATAAAAGTTCTTCCAAGTAGGAGATGTTGCCAATATTGCGCGCGAACAGGTCAACAAGATCAAAGGCATAAAAATGTTTGGGAACCCAATAATTCAGTTTGGGAGAAGAGAAGACGGTGTATGTACTCGGTGGTAATCGTTGATGATGCCACCGAGTATTTTTCGTTTATGGATCGTTCCTTTGGATGAAGGTTGTCCACGGGGAAGGGGAGATTGTTGGTTGATGCCTTGATGGGGACGAACTGAGTTGT
>CAZLNX010000563.1:0-3239 GCA_964560795.1 uncultured Anaerolineales bacterium
AGGAGTATTAAGCATAGTATTGACTCTAGATAGTTCTACGCTTATTGAGATCTGCCATCATTTCTTTCAAGAACTAGGGAGTGTTGACATTTCAGGAATTTGCAGGAGTGCCAATCCTGTGACATACTCATCCATTTCAGGAGAGAAATCTCCAAATGTCAACACGGCCTAGATAAAAGCAGATCCTCTAATCGGTCAAACTGAACGAGGTGCGAATGAAAACAATTGTTGCCGGTGCTTTAGGCGAATGTGTCCATGTAGCTGGGGTAACGAATTTCTTACGCCTGGCAGAACAAGCCGGGTGGCGTACAGTATTCCTAGGTCCAGCAGTTTCCATAGATCAAATCATTGAAACTGCTCATCGTGAAAAGGCGAACGTGGTTGGTATTTCCTACCGACTAACCGTAGAGAACGGCGAACAATTACTGGGCGAATTCGCTGAAGCCGTCGATGATTTACGCTCGAATGGGGTTCGTTTTGTGTTTGGTGGAACACCACCCGTTGTCGAGCGCGCTCGCGTCTTCGGTTTTTTTGATGCTTGTTTTGATGGAACAGCCACACCCGATCAAGTTATGGCTTATCTTCGGGGAGAAGAGCATCAAGGGCATACGAAAATAGATTACCCACAAACAACAATTGAACGTATTCAGTGGAAATCCCCATTCCCACTTTTTCGCCATCATTTCGGATTACCTGATTATGAGGCTACTCGGGCCGGCATCCAGAATATCGCCGAATCGGGAATGATAGATGTGATCTCTCTTGGGGTTGACCAGGATGCCCAGGAAAATTTCTTCCATCCTGAACGGCAAGACCCCCGTCGCAGCGGAGCGGGTGGCGTCCCCGTCCGCACTCCCAGAGATTACCAAGCGCTGTACCAGGCCACTCGGCACGGAAATTTTCCTCTTTTACGGACCTATACCGGAACCGATGATTTTATTCAATTGGCAGAGATGTATGTCGAAACCATCAACATTTCTTGGAGCGCCATCCCGCTGTTCTGGTTTAATCAAATGGATGGCCGCGGACCCTGGGATCTAGAAGGCTCTATTCAAGAACATCAAAAACTGATGGTTTGGTACGGGGAGCGCGACATTCCAGTGGAGATCAATGAGCCGCATCATTGGGGAATGCGTGATGCCCCGGATGTGATATTCGTAGTAGCAGCATATTTGTCGGCATATAATGCACGCGCTTTTGGGGTAAAAGATTACATCGCACAGATGATGTTCAACAGCCCACCAGGTTTGACAGACGCTATGGATCTGGCCAAAATGCTGGCTGTTCTCAAGTTGATCGAACCCTTGGCAGCATCAAACTTCCACATCTGGCGGCAGACCCGCACAGGATTATTGAGTTATCCAGTTGATGTTGACGCGGCCCGTGCCCACCTGGCTGCCAGCGTTTATCTGCAGATGGCGCTACGTCCCCACATCCTACATGTTGTGGGCTACACCGAAGCGGATCATGCAGCTACGTCTGCGGATGTGATCGAATCCTGCAAGCTGGCCTGGCGATCTGTTGAGAATGCCCTGGGGGGACCGGATATGACCCAGGATGACCGCGTCCAGACGCGGGCGGCTGAATTAGTTCAAGAGGCAGCAGTCACCCTGGAAGCGATTCGGAATCTGGCACCTGCGGGGGTTGCTGACCCTTTTATAGACTCGACCACCCTTACACGAGCAGTCCAAACCGGTATTTTAGATGCTCCCCAACTCAAGAATAATCCTTTCGGGCGAGGAAAAATTGTCACCAGCATAGATAGCAGTGGAGCCAGCAATGCTATTGAGCCAACTACCGGAAGCACGCTCAATGAGCGAGACCGGATTGCAACCCTTATCAATTCATCCTAATCCACATCGTCACACAGGAGATCTCAATGAAAAAAAAGAAAATACGTTATACAGTAATTGGAGCTGGAAACGGGGGAAAAGCCATGGCCGCTCATCTGGCCATCATGGGATTTGAAGTAACGCTTTATAATCGAACATTAGAAAATATAGCCGCAATCCAAGCGCGAGGCGGTATTACCTTGGAGTGTCAAGATCCCGCTGGTCCTAGGGGTTTTGGCCGTTTGGCTTGTGTGACATCGGATATGAAAGTTGCTATCGAAAACTGCGATATTGTCATGGTGGTAACCCCTGCCTACGCTCATTATAATATCGCTCGTGAAGCAGCTCCTTTCTTGCAGACTGGACAAATCGTGGCACTCCACCCCGGACGTACTCTGGGCGCCATCGAGTTCAACCGGGTACTCGATGAAGAGGGTATAAATGGAGTAACCGTCGCTGAAGCCCAAACCTTCATTTATGCTTCACGCTCGGATGGCCCAACCCAGGCTCGCATTTTCCGGATCAAAGATGCCGTGCCGCTCGCGGCCTTACCAGCCACAGAAACACCCATTGTGTTAGAAAAACTAGCTTCAGCTTATCCTCAATTCATCGATGGGGGCGATGTACTTCAGACCGGCATCAACAATATCGGTGCGATCTTTCACCCGACCATCAGCATTTTCAATGCAGGATGGATTGAAGCCACAAGTGGAGATTTCCAATTCTACCTTGACGGCGTTACACCTACGGTAGCGCGCTTGATGGAAGTTTTGGATCGAGAGCGCGTCACGGTCGCTTCCGCAATCGGTGTACGGGCTGTTACAGCCAGAGAGTGGCTAAAGATAGCTTACAACGCTGATGGAGAAAATCTATATGAAGCTATCCACAATCAACCCGGTTACCGGGGTATAAACGCGCCGCCTACCTTATCTCATCGCTACATCACCGAAGATATTCCAATGAGCCTGGTGCCCATAGCATCTCTTGGGAATCATTACGGAGTCTCCGTGCGGGGGATGGAAAGCATTATTCGTCTGGCTTGTATTGCCCACCAAACCGATTATTGGCGCCGGGGTCGCACATTGGAAAGGTTAGGGATCAAACACTTGAGTATCAGCGAACTGACCCGTTACGTGACCGGAAATACAATACACCAAATGCCTGTCCATGCTCGTCGCAAAAAATTGTCTCCATTATCGGTCACTCGCGTTGAGCAAGCGCGAAAAATCAATGGGCGAGGATTACATGGATAACCGCCAATGTCTTCAGATTTCACTAGGTAGTGTTGACGGTTCAGGCTATGTCAGGAGTATTTGGCAAAATGAAAAGCAGCCATTTCTAGAGAGAATTCTCCAAATGTCAACACGGCCTAGTAGTTTGCCAAAACTGGTTTGACGGATAAGAAAA
>CAZLNX010000564.1:0-3234 GCA_964560795.1 uncultured Anaerolineales bacterium
TGCAAGAGGCAGGGATGGACGCGGTCAAGCTCGAGGGTGGTCGCGAGCGAGTTGATGCGATCCGTGCCATTGTTGGGGCTGGCATCCCGGTGATGGGACACCTGGGTCTGACCCCGCAGAGCGTCAACCAGTTTGGCGGATTCCGCGCTCAGGGACGAACTGCGTTGGCTGCTAAAGCTCTCCTTGAAGATGCGCTCCTACTTCAGGAAGCTGGTTGCTTCAGCATGGTACTAGAATCGGTACCGGTGCGCCTGGCTGAATTAGTTTCTCAACGTTTAGATATTCCAACCATTGGGATTGGCGCGGGCGCGGGCTGTGACGGCCAGGTGCTGGTCACCCATGACTTGTTGGGCCTGTTCGATCGTTTTACACCCCGTTTTGTCAAACGGTACGCTAACCTGCATCAGGAAATGAACAGCGCTTTCTCGGCATACAAAACCGATGTGGAAGAGAAATCTTTCCCTTCGGCTGAGCATACATTCACCATGAAAGATGAGCAATGGAATGCTCTCCTCGATGAGCTTGGAGAGCTACCATGAGACGTTCAGACGTGCTCATTGTTGGCACTGGCGCTATGGGGAATCTCTTTGGAGCCCGGTTAGCTGCCACCGGCTCATCCGTTTCGATGTTAGGCACCTGGCCGGATGGCCTCGCGGCGTTACAGCAGAACGGGATTCAGTTTGAAAACCCTTCGGGAGATTTTATATCCTATCCAGTTCGGGCTACTGACAATCCCCAAGAGTGTGCTGGAGTGAAGCTGGCTTTGGTGCTGGTCAAAGCCTGGCAGACGGAGCGGGTGGCGAGGCAGTTAGCAGAATGTCTTGCGCCTGATGGGTTTGCCCTAAGTTTGCAGAATGGTCTGGGTAACCGCGAAATTTTGACTAAATATTTAGGTGATCAGCGCGTGGGAGCAGGTGTCACCACTACTGGGGCAACCCTGCTCGGGCCAGGCCGCGTGCGCCCCGGTGGGGAGGGAGTCATATCGCTGGGAGCACATCCCCGCCTTGACCCCATGGCGAATCTCTTAGAACAAGCAAAATTTAATATCGAAATTACATCTGATTTGAACTCCTTGATCTGGGGGAAATTACTCATCAACGCGGCTATCAACCCGCTGACTGCCTTGTTGCGAATTCCCAATGGGGAATTGCTTTCTCGGCCGTCCGCACGGGCTTTGATGACTAAGACAGCTTGTGAAGTTTATAATGTTGCCGCAGCCCAGGGCGTGCGGTTGCCTTTCGATGCCCCCATAGCAGCTGCTGAAGATGTTGCTCGCAGGACCGCCAAAAATCGCTCATCGATGCTGCAAGATGTCAGCCGCGGCGCACCGACAGAGATTGATTCCATTTGCGGGGCAGTTGTACGATCTGGCGAGGAGCTAAATATTGATACGCCAATAAACCGCAGTTTGTGGTTGCTGGTGAAATCAATGACGGCACACAGAGATTAATGAATCAAAATGAAAACTGTTACAGCAATATCTGAACTGCGCACTGCGCGTCTCGAACTCCCAGAACCTGTAGGCATTGTGCCCACTATGGGATATTTGCATGATGGACACATTTCCTTAGCCAAACGTGCCCGCGAGGAATGTGCCTCGGTTGTGGCAACAATTTTTGTCAACCCCACGCAATTTGCCCCGGAAGAAGATCTGGAATCATATCCTCGCGATTTGGATCGGGATCTGGCTCATTTGGAAGATGTTGGCGTGGATCTGGTCTGGATGCCAACACCCGAGGTAATGTACACAGAGAATTATCAGACCTGGGTTACTGTTGATGGATTGACGCAAGTTCTCGAAGGCGCCAGCCGCCCGTCTCATTTTCAAGGCGTCACCACGGTGGTCGCCAAGCTTTTCAATGGGGTGCAGCCGCAGAAAGCTTATTTTGGGCAAAAAGATGCCCAGCAGGCCGTTGTCATTCAGCGCATGGTTGTGGATCTTAACTTCCCTATCGAAATAGTTGTCTGCCCGATTGTGCGCGAGCCCGATGGCCTAGCTAGGTCCAGCCGCAATACATACCTGGATCCCGATCAACGTCAAGCTTCCACGGTTCTCTTTCGTTCTTTGACCGCGGCAAAAGAAGCCTATGCCGCGGGAGAACGTCAGGCAGATACGCTGCGGGCAATCGTCACGGAGATGGTCAATGCTGAGCCGTTGGCCCAGCTTGAATACATCTCCTGCGCGCATCCTGAGACGTTAGTTGAACTCGAAAGTAAAATCGAACAAGCCCTACTTTCGGTGGCTGTGCGGGTGGGGAAAACACGCTTAATCGACAATATGTTTGTTGGAGGGTAGAACGTTCAACGGGAAATACTATGTTACTCACAATCGATATCGGCAACACAAATATCACTTTGGGCATCTACGATGGGGAAACCCTCGGCCCGCGTTGGCGTCTGGCCACGAATCACGAGCGTATGCCTGATGAATATGGCATTCAAATCATTGGTTTAATCGAGCACGGCTGTTGTTCGCCGGATAAGATTTCCGGAGTATGCATGGCCTCGGTTGTGCCACCTTTGACGACCAAGATTGCCCTGGCCTGCCGGGATTACTTGAAACTCGATCCGTTGGTTGTCGACGCTGGAGTGAAGACTGGTGTGCGCATTCTTTATGAGAATCCCCGTGCTGTGGGCGCAGACCGGATTGTCGATGCCGCCGCGGTGCGAAAGCTATATGGCGGCCCGGCCTGTGTGGTTGATTTTGGCACGGGTACGACCTTTGATGGTATCTCTAATGAAGGGGATTACCTCGGTGGTGCCATCGCTCCGGGGATTGGGATCGCTGCCGAGGCGCTCTTCACCCGGGCGGCCAAACTGCCGCGTGTTGATCTGAATCGTCCCCCTGCTGCGATTGGGCGTAACACTACGCATGCCATGCAGTCAGGTTTGCTCTTCGGGTATGTGGGCCTGGTCGAAGGGATGGTGACGCGCTTCCGCACTGAACTTGGCCCCGAAATGAAAACCATTGCCACTGGCGGCCTGGCAGAGATCGTCGCCCGCGAGACTGATATGATCGATATCATCGCCCCCTGGCTTACTTTGGATGGTCTGCGACTTGTGTGGGAGATGAATCAGTAAGCAGTTGTCAGTGATCAGTTAGGGAATATCTAGAAACTGATTACTGGTTACTGGTTACTGAACACTGATTACTGGCCTCTGTATACTGATCACTTCGTATGCTGATTGACTGACAAATCTTTTAGGGAGTGCTCCCCAAAACCTAGAAAATAG
>CAZLNX010000565.1:0-3213 GCA_964560795.1 uncultured Anaerolineales bacterium
AACTTTTGCTGTTTTGAGGAGGGTCTAGCACCCTTTTTGCAGTAGAGTCACAGATTGATATTACACAAAAATTTGTCGAACCTCGTGAAAAACGGATTCAACGATTGTCCAATGCACAGACGGCAACGACAAAATTCTTTAGTAAGTTAGTAAAAAATTGGAAAAAAACTGGAGGGGGATTGGAATTTGCCACTGGCGATGGAATGCGGATTGGCCAGAGCGATATAAATACAGATTATAGCGAAGAATGTAAATTTGCCCCTAATCTCCCCAATCATATCTCAAGAAGAGGTTGCTATTTCGATTGTAGTCCCAAAAAGGAGTTTCAAGCTACTTGGGAAAAAGATTTTCTATCGGGTAACGAAAACTGGATTAAATTCCAGGGATTATGGGGGCAACAAAGTAAAATCGAAGGCGAACATGGACCTCAAGGTCCTAAATGGGATGGCGATAAAGTGCGAATGCGCTGGGGTCGACAAGAGCTTCAAGACGGCACAACAAATCCTAACCCCTATTTGGAATGGCTCTTTGTATTGTTATTAGATTTAGCAAAGAACGAAGATCAACCTACATATATTCGCAAAAAGGCCATGGAATACCTAGCTAAGAAATAAGGATTAGCTTTCCTTATAGTCAAATATGAAACTCCATAATGCTTTAGGAGCCAATACTTTTAGGAGGACATCATGAAAATTGTCAATCATCTACTCTGCACCGACGACGGCACCCCGGTTACTCAACATCCATCCCCACACCATGGAAGATCAATTCGCAAGCACGAATACCTGGTGATGCACTATACAACTGGGGCTTTAATGCAAAGCACAATCAACCATTTCACAAATCCAAATACCAGTCATCCAGCATCAGCTCATATCTTAATTGGACGCGATGGAAGCATCGTACAATTCGTGCCATTCAACATCATTGCCTGGCATGCGGGCCCGAGTTCCTGGGCTAACCGAACCGATCTAAATAAATTTTCCATTGGGATTGAATTAGATAACTATGGCTTTGTATTTCGTCTCGAAGATGGTAAATGGGGTCGCCCAAATAAAGAGCCCAGGTTTACTGACGAACAAATTATCGAAGCAAAGCACAAAAAAGAAAACCGTACCATTGGCTGGGAAAAATATCCCCAAGCACAAATGGATTTCGCTCTCGAAGTCGCAAAACTCCTGTTTGAAAAATACAACTTGATCGATGTCGTTGGTCACGATGATATCTGTGAGAGGAAGGTTGATCCTGGTCCAGCATTTGCAATGCCATCTTTTCGGGAACAAATATTTGAGAAGAAGCCATCTCAAATGAAAATCAAGACCAAAATTGATCTCGATATTCGGGAAGGCCCTGGTGTTGATTGCGATATCTTGTCCGATAGCCCTGTTCCCAGAAATACCCCACTCTCTATACTTAATTATCAGGATGATTGGATCTTTGTCGAAGTTCAAAAACCTGTAAACAATGTTGAGGGACTAAGAGGTTGGGTACACCGTAACTTCGTCAGCAATATTAGATCCCGTTTTCTGCCAAGATAAAAAGTTTACCTATTAGACCTCTTGCATAAGTAGCAAGTGTGCCATAATAGGCACATGAGATACGAAGAGATAAAGAACCGAACGGATAAAGATTTCAAGCGTCTGACAGGAGTAGAACATCGAACCTTCAAGCAAATGGTCACCGTGCTGGAAACAGAAATGCCCAACTTTGGTCGTCCGCCGAAGTTGAGTCGGGCAGATCAGCTGCTGATGACCCTGATGTATTGTCGAGAATATCGAACTCAATTTCATATAGCACAAGCCTACGGTATCAGTGAGTCCGCTGTTTGCCGAACGATCCAAAAGATTGAAGACACTTTGATCAATTCTGGTCAATTTGGATTACCTGGCAAGAAAGCGCTGCAACCAAGTGATACGGTGATTGAGATTGTGGTTGTGGATGTCACAGAACAACCGATTGAGCGTCCGAAAAAAAGCAACGGCGACACTACAGTGGCAAAAAGAAACGACATACACAGAAAGCACAGATAATTGTCAATCAACGCACTATGGAAATTCTTGCAACCGCTTTTGCGAAAGGCAGTACTCATGATTTTCGACTATTCAAGGAAAGCTATGCTGGCATAGCTCAAGACATCCTTTGTTTGGCAGATACAGGCTATCTGGGTATACATAAGTTTCACTCCAATAGTCAGATCCCGGCTAAGTCATCAAAGCTTCATCCGCTGACTTCTGAGCAGAAAACTGCCAATCGAGAACTGGCAAGAAAACGGATTTTTTGTGAACATATCATCGGTCGATTGAAGGTTTTTCGCATCTTGAGTGATCGTTATCGCAATCGACGGAAACGCTTCGGCTTGCGTTTCAATCTAATCGCTGCTATCTACAACCTTGAACTTCAAGCTAATTCATGACTTTTGCAAGAGGTCTATTCATATTTCAAAAAAGGGAAAGTAAAAATGGTTAGAGAAAATGGGATTTATGGAATTGATGTCAGCACATACCGCGGTTATGTTAACTGGCATGAAGTTATAGAAGATCAACAACAAATCAAATTTGCCATCACTAAGGCCACAGATGGTGATGAGTATATCGACTCCACTTTCGATATGAATTGGACCGGTATGCGACGGGTTGGGTTGATTCGTGGGGCCTTTCATTACTTACGTCCCAAAATTGACCCAATCGCTCAAGCGGATCACTTCCTGGCAGTAATGCAAGGAATAAACCACTCTTTCGATCTCCCATTGATCCTGGATGTCGAGCGAGGCAAGAAAGATCTGGACGGCGTGAACCGAACGCACATCGCCTGGAAAGCCATGAGCCTGGAAGACCGCAAAGACCAGGTGGGCAGATTCTTGAAACGCCTGCGCGATGTAACTGGTCGAATTCCAATCCTTTATACCAATCATGCCACCTGGGACGAACTTTTCGATCATTGTGAAGATTTTGTTGATTACCCCCTCTGGCTGGCAAGATATTCAGACGAAGAACCCGAGGTTCCAGCAAGTAATTGGGGTGGAGCTGGGTATACTATCTGGCAATTTACAGAAGATGGCATTGTAGAAGGAGTCAACAAAGGAAAACCTCCTGTGGATATAAACTGGTATCCCGGTAGCCTTGCTGATTTGCGAAACGATTTTGGCTTGAATGAAACTCCAATGGTAACTACTAAGCCATCACCTGTGATGGCATGAACGACTGGCTGCGGAGG
>CAZLNX010000566.1:0-3171 GCA_964560795.1 uncultured Anaerolineales bacterium
GAGATGGATCGTTTGTCAGCTGGAGGCAATTAGATAGGATTCAGGGTTGAATACTAGCAGAGTGTGACGAAGGCAGTGACGCGGATATTGAATATCCTGAGCCTAGTCTAGGGACAATCGGGTTACATCTTTTAACGGCCAAACGCTAATACGCTCCTCAACCGGATAGGCGTGCTGTCCGGGATAGATTACCCATAAATGCTCCAGTCCCAAATCCAAGAGGGCGGTACGCATGGATGCGGTGATCTTGGGAGCTTCGTTGAACTTGACCTCAACCCCATATTTCTTTCCTTGATGTGGGAATACCAGATCAACTTCTGCACCGCTGTGAGTAGCCCAGAAATAAGCCTGAGATGGCCGGGTGGTTTGCAGTACTTGTTCAATTACGTAACCTTCCCAGGATGCGCCGATCTTCGGATGCCCTAACAGGACGTGATGGTTGGAGATATCCAGCAAACTGTGCAATAGGCCGCTGTCCCGCAGATAGATTTTAGGCGATTTGACCTGCCGCTTTCCCAGGTTTTCGAACCATGGTTGCAGCTGTCGTACCATAAAGGTTCCACTAAGTATGTCTAGATAAGATCTTACAGTCTTATCAGATAAACCCATTGAGCGCCCCAGCTCTGATGCATTCCAGGTTTGACCGTGATAGTGAGCTAACATCGTCCAGAATCGACGCATGGTGATGGCGGGGATATTAATCCCCAGTTGTGGAATATCGCGTTCCAAAAAAGTACGGACAAAACCTTCTCGCCAAGCCATGCTATCATCTTCAGTATCAGCTAGATAGGCACGCGGGAAACCACCCCGCAGCCAGAGACTCTCCCAGGCCTGCTCCCCACTTTCGGAAAGATCAAAACCGCTTAGTTCGATGAACTCAACACGGCCAGCCAGACTTTCGGACGCAGACTTGATAATGGCTGGTGAGGCACTGCCAAGAATAAGAAAGCGGGCTAGATTTTCTGAACGGTCTACTAGAACGCGTAAAACCTGGAATAGTTCGGGCATGATTTGGATTTCATCCAAAATCACTAAACCTTCAAGCGATCCCAATACTAGTTCCGGATTCTCCAACCTGCGTTGATCCGGGTAGGATTCGAGATCGAAGAACGTTGCCTGGCGTTCTTTGGAAAACATATGCGCCAAGGTTGTTTTACCACACTGACGAGGTCCCAACAGAGCCGTGATAGGGGATCGGCGGGTCGCTTTAGATAGCCTTTTGAGGTAATAGGGGCGGTTTATCATGTCTGTATTTTACCATGAAATCTCGGACTTGTTATACGAGATTTCAATAACAAATCTCGGTTATAAAGTGCCCTGGAAAACCAACCTGCTTTCACGCAAGGGACGCCTTCGGTGAGCGATTGGTAGCTCACAATGAACTTTGATTGGACCATAAACCATTTGAAAGCAAAAACAAAGTAGATGAAAAAGGTTTTGATCTGGATAGATCGCCTACATTGGCTGTGGCTGCTACTGGCAGCACCTTTTTTACTGTTTCCCAATCCAAAGCGCTCCTTGGTCATGCTGGTGGTCCCTGCTTCGTGGATACTGCAATGGATTGTAAAACGTCAAAATAAAACATCCCCCGTTCGCTCTAATATCCCTTTGCCCCTGTCCCCGCTCAATAGTACTTTGCTGGTAATGGCAATCATGGTTTTGGTCAGCATCTGGGCTTCTTATGATATTGCCTTCAGTTTGCCTAAGATCAGCGGTATGGTTTTGGCTTTCGGAGTTTTCTTTGCGTATGTGCGCCTTGGTGCACGCCCCAAAAATTGGTGGAGAATCTTTATGTTCTTCCTGGTAGCTGGTGTCGGAGTGGCTGGATTAGGGCTAATCGGGACAGACTGGTTTATTGATAAGTTCAACATCCTCGATCCGATCACATCCCGCATTCCATTACTCATCGAAGGATTACAAGGCGCTGAAGCTGGTTTTCATCCCAATGAAGTCGCCGGTGCATTGACTTGGGTATTGCCAGTCTTCACTGTCCTGAGCATCTATTCGATGCGCAGCGCCAGTCGTCAGATGATGTTGTCACCTGACTCTTCCACTTATACAGAACAGCACCAGAGTGAAAGAAAAGTCAAAACAGAAAGGTTTTTCCATATTGATTTTCGCCAATTTCCTGTCTGGCTTCAGTGGGTATTGCTGTTATCTTTGTGGTTAGCGACCATTTTCATCCTCGCTGTTTTCGTGTTCGCACAGTCACGTGGTGGGTATATTGGGTTTGCTTTTAGCATGATGGGCATACTTTTCATTGCATTACCAAAACGCTGGCGGATCGTGTTTCTTGGCTTGCTTGTAATTGGCGGTGTTGTTATTGGGTTTGTGTTCTCAGAAGAGAACTTTGTCCAGGTGCGGGATTGGATCATCGGTAGCGAAATAACAACTGGGCGTGGATTGTCAATAAATACATTAGAGGGGCGCATGGAAATCTGGTCGCGGGCGATCTATGGCCTGCAAGATCTCCCCTTCACAGGCATGGGAATGAATGCCTTCCGGGAAGTAGTGCACCTACTCTATCCATTGCTCGCGGTTGCGCCAAACACAGATTTAGGTCATGCCCATAATGAATTATTACAAGCGGGTTTAGATCTAGGAATTCCCGGTATGGTTGGATTTATAGCAATATATGTTGGTGCTTTTTGGATGCTCACCCGCATTTGGCTGAGTGTTTCAGCGCGAAAGTTTCAAAAGGTAGAAAATCTTGGAAACAATTTATTGATCAAGGTGCTGGTTTTGGGATTGGGAGGAGGATTAGCATCTCATATGATATATGGCATCACAGATGCAGTGGCTTTGGGAGCTAAGCCAGGCTTCTTGTTCTGGATGATTTTAGGGCTAATAGCCTCGTTGCACGAGCAGTGTTGTAGCCGTCAACGGAACTATGCTGATGCTTTTCCGGTAGACGAAACATGATCGACTGGTATCACCTAGCAGCGAATTCATTATGGATCTTTTCTCTTGCTTTGGCGTTGGCCACGTTGAGCTACGCTCGTTGGGAAGCCAGAGAACTGAGTAAACGTGTAAGGACTATTTTGAGTCAACATAAATGGCAAATCCCGCTTAATATTGCGGGGGTTTTGTTCTGTGGAGGATTAGCTGCTACCACCAATGTAACCTGGGAACGCGCCATTTGGGGCATTCTGGCCATATTATTTATTATCC
>CAZLNX010000567.1:0-3157 GCA_964560795.1 uncultured Anaerolineales bacterium
GGCAGGCTCCTCAATCATCCTAATTCTCACAAATCCTATTCGCGATTAGTATATTCAACCAATGCTTAACCTTTTTCTTGGCGAGTATGCGGTTGACACCGCTGTAAAGCTGCGACTAAATCTGGCAGTCGAATGGGCTTGCTGACGTAATCATCCATACCCACACGGAGATAGCGTTCGCGGTCACCTTCCATAGCATGGGCTGTCATGGCAACGATGCGGGGGCGTTCTTCCGTTGGGTACTCTTTCAGAATAGTCTGAGTAGCTTCGACGCCATCCATTTCAGGCATTTGAACATCCATCAGCACAACATCATAATGTTGACGTTTCAGTGCGGCCAAAACTTCCAAGCCATTGGCAGCGATATCGGCTCGATAGCCAAGTTTCTCGAGAATGCGAGTGGCAACTTTCTGATTGATCAAGTTGTCTTCGGCCAATAAAATATGCAAGGGGTGATGTTTCCCCATATTTTCATCGAAGACTGGTTCATCTCGACGGGGCTCAATCAACTCACCTTTTGACTTCTGACTTATCGCCGTGGCAATACCATCAAAAAGCAATGAAGATTTAATTGGTTTACTCAGGCGAGCGGAGAAAGCCACATCTTCAGGCACATCTTCTAACCCCCCAAGGGAGGTCAGCAAGATCAAGGGCATATCCCCAATATTTCGTTGAACTTGGAGTTCCGAGGCCAACATCACACCATCCATCTCGGGCATCTGCATATCCAAGATGGCAAAATCAAACTTGTCACCAGCATCAATCCACGTTAAGGCCTCTTCGCCGCTAGCAGCAGCCTTTGGCTGCATGCCCCAAGATTTGGCCTGGCGGATCAAGATCAAGCGATTGGTGGCATTATCGTCTACAATCAGGACCCGGGAGCTCTTCAGCAATTCGTGAGCTGCCTGAACATCTACTCTGCGAGTGCCAGGAGCGATTGGGGCCACAAATGTAAAATGGAAGGTGCTGCCTTCTCCAGCTTTGCTCTCAACCCAAATCCTGCCACCCATTAATTCGACCAACTGCTTGCTGATCGCCAGCCCCAATCCGGTGCCGCCAAATCTACGTGTTGTGGAAGCATCCACTTGGCTAAAAGAGGCAAACAGGCGATCCATTCGGTCTTCTGGGATGCCAATCCCTGTATCTTGCACGGAGAAGTGTAAGCGATGATAAATATCATCGAGGATCTCACTGGAAACACGCGCAACAACTTCACCTTGCTCGGTAAATTTGACCGCATTGCTGAGCAAATTCACCAATATCTGGCGTATGCGAGTAGCATCCCCAGCAACTGCAATGGGGACATCTTCTTCTACCAGATTAGCAATCTCCAATCCTTTTTCAGCTGCCTTCGAAGCTAATAGATCTAAACTGGTTTCTACTACTTCGCGAATATTGAATGGCTCTGTTTCTAGCTCGAGTTTGCCAGCTTCGATCTTCGAGAAATCCAAAATATCGTTGATGATAGATAATAGACCATCCCCACTTGTGCGAACCGTATTCACATAGTCACGCTGCTCGGGATCAAGTTGTGTATCCAGCAACAAGCCTGTCATCCCAATGACGGCATTGAGCGGTGTGCGGATTTCATGACTCATATTAGCGAGGAAATCTGCCTTGGCTTGGGCAGCAGATTCAGCTTCTCGCTGGGCGCGCAGCAACTCACTAATATCATGGTAAAGAGCCAAAACGGCATTCTGTTCCCCTTCAACGAAAACTGGGACTCCCAAAACTTCTACATCGACCAGGGTGCCATCTTTGTGCTGACGTTGAGCTACGCGTCGCACACTTTTGCCATTTACTACGTTTTGCGTATACTGTTGGGCATTCTGCAACTCAACTTCGGGAACAATTAGATCATCGAGGTTTTCGCCGACCACCTCTGAGATGGAATAGCCAAACAACTCTTCAAATGCAGGATTACACCCAATGATGTGGTGATCCAAATCTAGTATTACTACCGCAATGGGATTAGTATCCACCAATGTTTTGAAATATTGCTCTTGCCGCTTGACTTCCTCTTCAGAGCGCACTCGATCGGTAATATCGATGATCGACACCAGCACCCTCTCCAAGGTATCTTCATATCCCGCCGCGACGGACCACTTTACATGCACATGGATGATGTCACCTTGGAGGTTGTAATTGATTCCTTCACTCTCGAAGACCGTTTCCCCTTTAGATAACGCAATTAATTCTTGACGAAAAACTTCAACAGACTCTACTCCAAAAATTTTATCGAGATTTCCCAACAATTGATCCTTATCAGCCACTCCAAACATATCCAGGGTTGTGCGGTTGATATCAATAACCTTGACTAACGAAATACAGTGTCCGATTTCTTCAGGATGTTCTTCAAGGTATGCTTCGATATCCGTAATCCCCTTTTCTTTGATACCATCGACGTAGGCTTTGACCTCAGAAAAGTCCTCTTCCCAAAGAGAGATGGGGGCATCCTCAAATATGGCCCGGAAACGTCTCTCGCTCAGACGACGACTCTTTTCAGCCTCCTCGCGCCTGACAAGCTCGCCAAGCAATTCAAAGCGGATATCGCGCAAATACCCTACCACAACACCAATAACGGTGGCCGCAGCCGTACGGATAATGGCATCCCTATCTACCAGCCCGGTAAAATCACTTGTCGCAATTGCCCTTAGTATTACCACCAACGGGTATAACAACACGCCAAAGACAAACCCAGAACGCGCGCCAAAAAACCAGGCTGTCAGAATCAACGGAAGAACAAACAGCATGGAGGTTATTATCCCTAGCTGCCGGAATAGGGGAATATATGCTATGGTGCATATAAGCCATAACCCTACTACGATTATTTTCTTCCAATTATTTGACCAAATCACTTTTATATCCATAATCATCCCCTTACCTTCCAAAACACCTAACTCAAGGATCCGGGATGGATGCAGACCTGATTTCTGCCCGCTTCCTTCGCCTTATAGAGCATTTCATCTGCGCGATCTACAAGGGCATCCAAGGTAATACCCTCGTCACCCTCGACACAGGCAACGCCTAAGCTAATCTGCACTTGAAGAAATTCTTCTTCGGCATCTTCAAGTGACAGCTTTGCTCCGGCTACTGAAATTCGGGTTATAAACGTAAGGCGGGACAAAATGGCAAAATGATGTAGTAGCAGAATGTG
>CAZLNX010000568.1:0-3155 GCA_964560795.1 uncultured Anaerolineales bacterium
TTTAGGTTATCAACATCGACAATTTTTTGTCGATAGAAGTGCTGTTAGTGACTATTTAATGTAATGAGGCGACATCATCACATGTGATGATTGATGCGATGATTTTTTATCGGGAAGCTGTGATTGAAATTAAAAAACCCTGACAAGTGGTTTGATAAGCCTGCCAGGGTCGGGGTTAGTGGTTGCGTGTTTGTTATAACAAATCTAGTTCCTCCGCGCGGCGGATGGCCGCCCGACGGTTGTTCACCCCGAGCTTGCTGTAAATGTTTTGAGTGTGGGTGCGTATGGTGGCCAGGGACACTGTTAATTCCCTTGCAATCTCTGGCCCGGAAAGCTCAGTTGTCAATAATTTGAGAACCTCAGCCTCCCTTTCGCTTATGGGATCAACCAGATGTTGATGTCTGGGAGATGGGGGAGGGGATTCTTCATCTGAGAAGGCAGCAAGCAATTTGTGAATGTACCCTTTCATCCCTTTGATTTCGTCCTTCATCCTCGTCAAGAGTGCTTCCATCGCTGGGCCTTCGTCCACAAAAATGCGGAAGTAGCCCTCCGGCTCGGCCAGCGCCAGGGCACGCTCCAGCGGAGCGAGTGCCACAGAGATATCTCCCTGCGCCTGGTGGGCGAGTGCCTGCAGCGCCAGGATTTCGATCACACTGCCTATCCTTCTGCCATCTTCCGCTGCTTTCAGGAGACGGTCCAGCAATCCAATGACCTGAAATGCAGTTTGTTCATCAGGATTGCTCCTATCTTGGGCGATGAGTACTCTGGCCAGCGTAATGTGCTCGAATTCCCGCAGGTAACTGAGTTCATCATCAACCGAAAGACCCCGCTCACGCGCCCACCCCAGGGCTTCGGTCAACCGATCCTGCCTGATATACACCCTGGCCTTCAATGCCTCTACGGGACGTATATCTGGTATGCTATTCCTGACGTACACGCGTTTTGCCTCGTTCAACAGATCAAGCGCAGCGTCCAGATCTCCCCTGGTCTCCTGTAATCGTGCCTGGGCAAGACACCAGCGGTAGGGCCAATCAGGTAACGTAGACTGCTCACCCAGCTCCTTGCCTTTTAGCATGTGTCGGGCGGCGGCTTCCTGGTCACCCATCTCATGATACAGCATGGCCAAACCTAAATACAAATGCGCGATTATCCGTTGTACATGCTCGTCATGCTGTGATGCAAGCTGCAATGAACCCTTATATGCTCTTACAGCTTCGCGGAGACGCCCCTGCGCTACCATGATGTCAGCCAAGGCAAAAGTGCTGGCGATTACAAAAACGATATTGCCGACCTGCTGCATGCTATCGATCCAACCGGCTATCGCCCGGTGAGCCGACTCCAAATCTCCGCTCGCCCAATATGTGAACCCCAGGGTCACGGTTGCCTGGGCGCGCTCGATAAGGTCGTCATCAGATGTGAGTTTGAGCGCCAGATTAGCATACTTCACCGTGGATGAGACATCGCCTTGAGACTCAGCATTATAGGCACGGACAAGCGCAATAGTGATTGGCAGCTTCCGAAACTGATCTTCATCCACCACGACCATCCTTCGGCTTCGCTCAGGACAAGTCCTGTCCGCTGATCCTTCGGCGCGCGCGCTTTCGTCTCCTGCAGGATCCAACCAGCGTTCGGCATCCCGCAGCCGGGTCTCGCTGGCCTCCAACTCACCACTCATCCATAACGCCGAGGCATACTGGGTGCTGAGCACAGGCCTGTTACGGATCAGGTCGTCCGGCAGAGACTTCATCCAGTCAAGCCAGGCGGCTGACTGGAAACTGTTATCCATGGCCTCCCAGGCCATTTCGGCAATGCCTGCCACCCGCTCATAGTTCTCGGCGGCCAGCGCATGGCGGACCGCTTCGGAGGGCTGACTGTTCTGCTCGTACCACGCACTCGCCCGTTGATGCAGGGTCGATACTTGATCGGGCTGCGCCTCAAGCAAGTGCGTATGGAGAACGTCAGCAAAAAGATGGTGATATCGATACCATTGGCGCTGGTCATCCAGCGGAACGACAAACAGATTGCCGCGCTCCAGGGTTTTTAGTGTTCCCCTACCATCTTTCAGCCTGGTGACCGCATCGCACAGCGGGCCATTTAACCGGTCGAGTATAGATGTTTGCAGTAAGAAGCTGCGGACGTGCTCTGGTTGGCGCTGCAGAACCTCTTCGACCAGATAGTCGATGACGAAATGGTGGCTGCCGGTGAAAGCCTGGATAAAACTGGCGGTATCTTCCCGCCCCCGCATGGAGATGGCCGCCATTTGCAACCCGGCAATCCAACCTTCGGTGCGAGTTTCCAATGCGGTGATCTCTTCCGCCGAGAGGTTTAGGCCCATCACCTGGTTGAGAAATTCGGCAGCTTTTGCGGAACTAAAACGCAAGTCAGCCGCACGTAACTCGGTCAACTGACCCTGGGTACGCAGACGGGCTAGGGGTAGTCGCGGATCGTCACGAGTTGCGATGACTAGATGCATCTGTAACGGCAGATGCTCGAGCAAGAAGCTGATGGCATCATGGATGGGTTGGGTTTCAATAAGATGGTAATCGTCAAGGACTAGGATAAACTTGTCAGGGAAAGCGGCCATCTCGTTGATTAGAGAGATGAGGGTGGTCTCGATTGGCGGAGGCTGAGGGGATTGGAGCATACTCAATGCCTCTTTCCCGATCATAGCATCTTCCACTTCGACCCGGTTCAGAGCGGTAATAAAATAAATCAGGAACCGCGTTATGTCATTATCACCCTCATCGAGCGAGAACCAGATGATCTTGTTTTTGGCATCCACCCGCAAGTTATCCAACCATTCAGCCGCCAACGATGTCTTCCCAAACCCTGCCGGGGCGGAGATGAGGGACAATTTTCGGTGCAGACCTCCATCCAATCGCTCGATCAAGTGCGGGCGTGGGACAAGTTCCGGTCTGGTGGGGGGGATAAAGAGTTTGGTTGTAAGGAGGGGCGTAGACATGAGATTTCCTGGAGAGATCATTGTACATAAATCAACTAATATATCTTACTCGATTTTTAGGTAACGTCAGGGGTTGGGGGAGTGATTTGCATGGGCGAATAAGTGGAAAAATTTCCTTACTTTGCTGTATCCAAAGAATTATAAACCCCATAGAACTGTAGATCGTCGGGTTAGCTAAACCACCAGGTTTTAT
>CAZLNX010000569.1:0-3146 GCA_964560795.1 uncultured Anaerolineales bacterium
ATTCTGCTACTACATCATTTTGCCATTTTGTCCCGCCTTACGTTTATAACCTGCCAGATCAATGGTACGCTGATCATGGCAGTAAAAGGTCTTTCGGCACCTTTGGATGACGCTCTTTGAGGCCATTTAGCATACTCGTTAATGATCAGTGGTACCCCGGTCTCAGCTACAATACCTGCCGAACCTTCGCCATACTTTAGCACCTCGCCAGTATCATCCGAAGGCGTCCGAAAGCTAACCATACAACGAACTTCACCCTTTTCTGCGTCGCACAAGTACAAGCCTCCCGAGGGTGATGCCAACAAACGGGCGGCACTTTCGACAATCTTCTCTAATAGCATATCCAAATCACTGGAATTAGTGATCTCCTGTGATATAGCATGGATCGCCGCTAGTTCATCTACCCTGCGGATCAAAGATATTTCAGAGCGAGCCAGAGCACTGGCGAGCTGGCCATAGAAGCCAAACAACACATCAAATGAACGGCGCTGGGTGATATTACTGAAGTCCGACAAGTTCGCCGTACAGTAAAATAGATACAAGCCAGCAAAAGGCCCTAGTAAAATCCCCGTAAGCGTTTTTCCAATAAATTGCTCTAGCAAGATTTCCCTAAATTGAGGCGTACCCAGATAGGCTATCGAGCTAAAAACAAGCACATCCATCCAGATTGCACCTAACAATGCCACAAATACTGCCAACCAGATCGAGAGGCGACTATGCAGGGGTGCATTCCAAGACTTGAGATGCTCGCTAAACCCAAATCGATTAATTATCAATTGATAAAGGATGACCAGGATATACATATCGACAATGAATGCAATCATGGACGCAGCAATTATTCGAGCGGAGAAATGAAATACTAGCTTTTCGTATGTTATCCCCCAGAAGCTGCCACTCCCCGGTAGATTCAGATGAAAAGACAACCCAAAGATTGCCACTAGCGTGAGCACAATTACAGCCACAACTCCCCATATGGCAGTTCGCGCCGGTGCAGTCCCCTCTGTAGCATAGATAAGTAATATCGCTAATAAAATAACCGGTACAAAAATACTCGAAGCAAGCGGCAGTGTCAGATTGGTAGAGAACTTAACAAATACCCCAAAGAGTGAAGATAATTGCACCGCAGCAGTTAGGCCGCCCATAAAGATAAGCATTGGTGTCAAGCCGTAACGCGATCGCAAATGATGCAAGCCAATAACAACCCCGCCTAGCACGAACAAATCGACACCGAACAACAGTAAATTCAGCGACATAGAGAATCTTCAGAGAGAGCCTATAAAGATGATAATCAATTCGACAGTATAATAAATAACGCTAGAGTACTAATTTTGTGGAGGATCAGATGGCTTTTATCATTCTCTCTCTAATTTTTGCCCTTCTAGAATGGATTGCCGAACATAAGCAATCACGCCTGGGGATTTACAGTACGAAACCTACCATGATGCTCTTCTTGATTGCCTGGGTATTGTTATACGCTGATTTGTTAACAGATACGCATAATTTCCCACTGGTCTGGTTCTTAATTGGATTAGCCTTTTGTCTGGGGGGAGATATTTTCTTAATGTTGCCTGAGCGGTTTTTCCTATCCGGTTTAATTTCATTCCTATTAGGACATATCTTTTACATCCTGGGTTTGTGGGGGTCTGTTACCTTCAAGGTGAGTTTGCTTCCAGGCCTGATGCTCGCGGTTGTAATTTTGAGCATTTCCTTGACACTTTACCGCCGCCTGGCCCGAGGAATGGTTGCATCAGAAAACACGCGCATGCGCATCCCGGTGGCAGTCTATGCCTTCATCATATCGATCATGCTCTATTTGGCGCTGCTAACGCCTCTGAGCGAAGCATGGGAAAACACCTTTGCCCTAATCGTCGCTGCTGGTGCACTCTTATTTTATGTTTCAGACATCTTAAACGCCTGGAGACGCTTCATCTCCCCCTTCTCTAACGATCGCCTGTTGATTATGAGCACATATCACCTGGGGCAAATTGGCATCGCAGTAGGGGCAACGCTGCAATTTACGATGCTTTAGCAGTTGCTTGGCGGTATTGCTTTATTGCTTCCCAACCAACCAGACGCTGTTTCTTTTCATCCCACAAGCGCAGCCTCAACGATTTCAAACCGCTCAACAATGTGACTGGCTTTACGTGGAAAATTGGGTTTTCCTGATAACACTTCGGCAGGTTATAGTTAGGGATGCGCGCGCTCAAGTGGTGAATGTGATGAAATCCGATATTGCCGCTAAACCACTGCAAGACTGCTGGCAACTGGTAATATGAACTGCCCTTCATAGATGCCATAAAGAAATCCCAATGCTCATTTCTCTCCCAGTAGGTCCCTTCAAAGTTGTGCTGGACATAGAAAAGCCACACACCTACAGATGTTCCCAACAGCAATACCGGTATCTGAACTAACAAATACGTTTTCCACCCAACTAGCCAGATCAGCGATCCGATCAGCACAGCCAGAGCCAAATTTGTCCACCAAACACTGGCGCGCTCGCGTTTCCCTTGCGAAGGCAAAGGTATTCGTTGCGTGAAAGCAAAGACGATCGCCGCACCTATCGTAAACAGGATGATCGGGTTTCTCATAATTCGATAGCCAATTCTCTTCCACCTGGGCGCATCCAGATATTCCTGAACCGTCCAAGTACCAACATCCCCGGTACCACGCCGGTCTAAATCTCCTGCTGTTGCATGATGGATTGCATGGTCATGCTTCCATCGCTGATAAGGGGTGAAGGTAAGGACTCCGGTTATATTTCCCAAGATCGAGTTTGCCCTCCTCGACTTGAAGAATGAGCCATGCCCGCAATCATGAAAGATGATAAATGTACGCACCATAAAACCCGCGGTTGGGATGGATAGGGCTAAAGTAAGCCAATAAGAAATTTCGACACTGCGAAACATCAGGTAATACAGCGCAAGATAAGGAAGTAGCGTATTCGCTACTTGCCAAAGACTACGCCATACATCTGGAATTGCGTATTGACTGACAATCTTCCGTAAACGATTCTTATCCCACATCAAATTATCTCTAATCACATTATTCATACTTCACTCCTTGATCTGTCCCCATTTTACACCGAAAGCATTACCCCAATATTAGAGTTCACTGAGGCTCTCCAGGAATCGCCGGGGGAGCTCCCA
>CAZLNX010000570.1:0-3129 GCA_964560795.1 uncultured Anaerolineales bacterium
ATAACCGTTTTTCTAGAGTAAAATACTTTGGATGAGGTTTTTGCACGGTACGAGGTTCATTATGGGCAAAAAAAAGAATGTATGGATCACTCCCCACGAAGATGGTTGGGCTGTGAAGAGGGAAGGATCGAAGCGAAGTTCTAAGGTGACACCGACCAAAAAAGAAGCCGAAAAAATTGGTCGTGACCTTGGCAAAAAAGACGGAGTCGAAGTAATTACTCAACGTAAAGATGGCACTATCCAGAGCAAAGATAGTTATGGCGGAAAACGACAAAGTCAGAACCATGTCAAAAAAACGCGACAAATCCCACCAGTCAGGTGCACGCTTTGTTAGCCTCCTATTTGCTCTTAGCCTGTTTTGGTAGCTGTCGTAAATCAGAGGGGCCAAACACATCGGAGAGATAAAAGCACTCCGTAAGGTCACGCAGGATATCTTGAGAAACTCTTACCTGCACCGCGACATGAGACCAAAGCCGCGATATAGTAGGGGTGTGTAGCAATGCAACAAGACAACGCCTTGCGCAGAGCACAGGGGTCACTGTGGGCTGGAGTGGTGACGATAATGAGATTCTGCATCTAGGGTACCGAAAATGAACTGGTATTACCACTTGGATCAGTGGCCGTGGTCGTCAACTGGGGGCCGGTGAAAGGTTCGCCTACATCAAAGTTGAAGTACCCATCATCACCTGCAATTACCTGACCTTCATAGATTTCTCCTCCACTACTGTCACCTGAATAGATTTCTACAATACAGTTGGCACAAGTAGTCCCTGATATTGTTCCATTAATTAAGTTGAAATCGAGAATGCTGGGGGAGTTCAACTCAGCGTTACCCCCATCTTCAAGTTGGATATCATTCCTCGCGTTAGCGTAAATGCTGTTCTGGGTGATTGTATTGCCGAGAGAGTTAGCCTGGGTGATGGTTATACCGGATTCCCTATTGAATGCAATTACATTGTCGGGGCCGATGTAATGGTTACTGCCTTCTTGGATGTAAATCCCATTGCCGTTCCCTAAACCAGCCAAGGCTTCCGAGTTGGTTCCAATGAAATTTCCGGTGATGGTATTGTCCGAGGTATCATCATCCCAAATATTGATCCCGACACCATTCGTGAAAAACATGTTTCCCTGGCCGGTCGGACCGGCACCGAGAGTTGGATCCCCACCGATCATATTGCTTTGCGCACCATCGAAGAGACCGATGGCGTAGCCGGAGAAGTTGGTGAATTGCAACCCGCGGATTGTATTCCCAGAGGAAATAATATCAAGGCCAAAAGCATCATGGCCTTCCAATAGCGTCCCATCGAGAATGACGCCGGCATCGCTGGCATCGATAGTAATATTTCCTCGAACCAATGGTGCGAGGGAGCTTTGTAGTGTAATCGTGGCCGGGTTATCCGGAGGAAAGATCGTTGGATCGAAGATAATGGTATCGCCCGATCGGGCAACGTTCAGCGCATTGCTCAATGAGCCTTGACCGCTATCGGCCGTATTGCTGACGGTCAGTGTATTCGGAGGAAGTGAGGAAATGATGGAAGGCATTGGAGCGTTGGTTTGCAAAGACCAGGCTGGAATGAGAGAGGAGGCATCCTCAAACCGCAGGATGATTGGATAGTCAAAAATGAGCAGGTCACGAATCACAAGATTGCGGTCTTCCATCGATATGATCATCTCCTGGTCAAAGCTCCTCAAGACATCAACACCGATCACCGTGCCTGCTGTGAACTCTGGGAAGGTCAGAGTGACAGAGATCCCGGGACTATTCTCAGAAGCGATGCCATCAGTCCACAGTGCAATCATCTGGCTGCCATCCGGATAGGAAAAGACATAGCTGCGTACACTGGGATGCACAGCTTCGTACTGAGGGATCATCGGCGAAGCTCCAGACATAACTGTACTGATATTCCTGACCGTACCTACTATATATGGGAGATCTTCTAATGATTCCAGGGCAAGGCCTGTCCTCAAATTCATTCCCAGATTCATTACAATACCCCTGGCATGGTATTTAGCAGCAGCAATTTCAGTATAAATCCAAGGCTCACTGGAAAGTGGATTTATTGAAGTACGCCAAACTAACTCGTCGGCAAAGTACTCACCAATAAATCCGCTGGCATTAGCAATATCTTTAATTTCTTGTACAACAAACGGATAATCATAATAGTCTTTTCGGTATTCGAAATCTGGAGAAACACCATGCATGGGATGGAAAGATATTCCATCTACAAGCTGCATAATATCCGAATTTAGGATATTCAACAGAAAATCATAATCTCCCGGCTCATAAAGATTTGGGATTGCTCCCACAACGATTTTAGCGCTAGGGTCTTCCTGGTGTATCACCGGGATTACTTGTCTAACCAATTCAATATAATCTTCAACCTCTACAGATTGTTGAGTGTCTCCACCAGCATATGGCTCATTTAAAATTTCATAATATTCAATGCGCCCTTTGAAATGGCGGGCAATGAATTGTGCATAATCAAGGTATCTCTGGATTTCGCCTTCCTGCTTAAATCTTGAATAACCTGTGGTAGATATTTGACCAGGACTGTCCGGGTCCCAAAAAACAATACAATACCTGATGGTGATACCTTCATCAAGCAATCTATCAATGACTCTTTCATGGTTAGGATCGATTATGAATCTAGAGTGTTCTTCTGCGTCCCAATCGACTTCTCCGAAATCAAACCAATCAAAAGTAATTCTTACATTCTTTAACCCCAAATCATTATTCTGGAAAACGAAACCCTCTGCATCGTTCATTGAATGAATGTCTGATTTGAGACTTGCCATTTGCCCAATGCGGTTTTCTTCAAGCTCATTGGACAACATTGGGCGGAAAAGATTTATAGGTAAATCGTTGTTCCTTTGTAGGGCTAACGATACATCAGTATCAAGTGTTTGTGATGAGAAGTCAATGGGAGTTGGCGTAGTTGGTGGTGGTGGCATATTCGTCACTGTGGGGGTCGAGTTGGCCGGGGCGCAGGCGGTGAGGAATAACAAAATGAAGATCGGGGGCAAGTATTTTTTCACAGTTTTTCTCCGTGGCTGATGATTCTGGAATTATGTCCAACCGAAATTCTGCGTCTAACGAAATTTCCCAACGTTTTCACTTGTTCGGTGTAA
>CAZLNX010000571.1:0-3124 GCA_964560795.1 uncultured Anaerolineales bacterium
CATCAGCCACGATCCTTTGGCTACCGCTGCTGTCCCGCCTTAAGTGGATAGCCTAGGTTTCTTATACCACGTGAAGGTTCCAGCAATATTTATTTTGATAGGGATCTTATTGTTTTAGCTCGATGCGTTTATTTGGCTGAGAAGTGGAAAACACAAAATCCCGAATATGGAAAATATCAAACTAAATACCAGAGAGAGCTACGTGACCTATTAAAGTCGCGATTTGATCGTTATGCGATTATCTCACAATGGAACTTTCAGGAACCCAATCTATGCAAATTTTCTATCGAAAGTCATAGGACTGAGGGTAACAAAATTTTGGATGCAATCGACAAAAGCATTCGCGAAAACCTTTTTATCCCTGAAGATTTTGATGAGTTTATTTTGATTGCTGCTGAAAAAAATGAACCTTTGGGGAAATTACTTAAAGAGTTGCGAGAACCCAGACCTGGGGAAAAAGAATGCATACCTTGGTTAGGTGAAACACTAATAAAGGAACGTATTACACGATTATGTTCTCAAGGGAAAATCGCTATCAATTTGCGAGGGATCGAGTACTTGCAGTTAAATGACGGTGAAAAACAGGATGATGCAAATCTACGGATGCGTGGCAAAATTGGTACTGGTAAATTCTTAGATGAGACTCACCTTTTGTTACCACAGAATGTACCAGCAACAGGAGGATTGCCCCAATACGATGCTCCAGTAAGCCTTATTGATCAGCCAGGTGTTGATGAGGGATTAGGCTTAGGAGGACAAGATGAATCACGAAAAGACGGTGAGTCAAAATCGAGTGCTACATTAGATAACATAGAGGGTTACACATCATTAACAACACAACCATTATCATCGCTCAATTTGTTAGGAATTGTAGAAAATTGGGGAATCAGCAAAAAAACGCAAATTAGGTCACTGGTGATTCGGGTGAATGAATTAACAGGAGCTCAATTAGAGAATTTAATCAAGAGTCTTCCGGATGAGATAACCTATAGATTAGAACTTGAGAAGGGGGACAATAAATGAGTCTACCTTTAGAACTAATACGAGTCATGGAACGAGCTCAATCAACAGATGCTTGGACAGCAATATTGGAATATGCATGGCAAATTTGTTCTGCACCTATCAATAATCTAAATGCTGTGACTGAGATAATGACTAGGGACAGGAGTTTAGGAGATGTGGATCATTATCTGGCGACGGCTTGCTGGGATCTATGGAAGGGTTATTATACAACTGTAAATCGTACATCCGAGGCGCTTGCAAATTGGTGGGCTGAAAATTTACCGGGACGTGCAGTATTGATTCTTGATGCACTATCCTTGCGAGAAACACCTTGGATACTTCAACAAGCAAATGAGCGGGGGTATATTGTACACAATGCCACTGCTACATGCGCAGAATTACCAGCTGATACAACAACTTTTGCTAAAGCTATTGGTTTTTCTCAGCGCTCAAGCTTGAATACGAACGAAGCTAAAGACTCCCATATGTTTTCGGGTTCAAAAATGATTACTATTGATTCAAATTGGGAAGATTGTGTAGAACATATTGGATCTGAAAGAGATTGGGTGTTTTGGCATCACTGGCCAGACAATCGACTTCATGATCATGATGATCCAGGAAAGGGGTTGCAGACATTAATTGCTGATGTCAGTAAACAACTCACCAGTGATGGGTTTTGGAAATTTGTTGAGCGACTAACGAAAGGTCGCCGAATGGTTATTACCGCAGATCATGGTTACGCGGCAAGCGGTCAGTTTACGGATACAATCAGCGAACAATCTAAATATCTAAAAAACACGTTTAAAGGCGGGCGTGCATTACGTAGCGAGAAAGAAGTAGGATATTGGGTACCACCAATCGACTTGGCAATAGAAAACGTGCATGGAAGATATCTATTTGTTAATGGACGTCGTAAATGGAAGAGCCAAGGGGGTTATCCAACTCTAACTCATGGGGGACTGAGTGTTCTAGAAATTGCTGTACCATTTGTCGAAATCAGCAGGAATTGATCATATGGCGAATAAACAACTTTGGAAAGCCAAGGGATTGAATAAAGCTGAATGGGTTGAAAAAGAAATAGCCCGAGCAGTAGGGACTGGTCGACCCTGGAATTGCGAAACCGTTGATTTTTCGGATCCTAATAGAAATGCGACATGTATTGAAGTGGATTTTCCAATTATCCCTATTAACGAGATCGCAGCAATAGAAGGAAATGCAGGTAAACCTATCTATCAGATGTCAAAGTGGTGGGCTCGGAGACGCAGTAGTGTGTTTCGTGCTATGCTATTAGCCTGCGCTATCAAGGCACCAGAAGACCCCGCAGAAGCCGCAAAGTTGGTTTGGGATGCATATTATGGGAACCATCAAATCAAAGGTTCTTTTCAAAGTCTTAAGGTAGCAGACATTTTTATGGGTGGGGGGACAACTGTCATTGAGGGATCCAGACTTTGGATGCAAATGTATGGCAATGACTTAAATCCCATTGCTTGGTTTGTAGTAAAAAATGAGATTTCACAAGTTGAGGCACAAGAAGTTGCAGCACTTTTGGCAAAAATGGAAGCTGAAGTAAAGCCCCAAATTATGCCGTTTTATGCATGTGCTTGTCCGCGAGGACATAAGGGAAAATGGATAAAGAATTTATCTGGTGAAGTGATGGATGAAGATTTCGATCCACTAGCACTGACACCTGAAACACGAAAAGAGTATCGATATCAAGGTCCCGAAATGATATACGCATTTTGGGCTAAACATGGACCTTGCCAGATTACAGGATGTGGCCATCGAACTCCAATTATGACAAAACCGGTTATGGCCATAAAAACCCTGACTGTAAATTATTGGCCACGAAAATGCAACCACTGTGGGGGACATTATGAACTGGAAGAACGCGAAGCAAGAATGGCACCTGGAAATACTTTAGTAGTTGCTGATACAGAACGACCATATGCAATTGCAAAATTAGATAAATTTAGTAGAAAGCCAGAAAGTGCTTTATGTCCCTGTTGTGGGAATTCTGAGTATTTTGGCAAATTGAGTAAACCGAAACGCAAAAAAGTAGAATTGTCGTTGTTAGGAGGTGTGCAAAAATAAGATCCCATTTTTGAAATGGTCTGGAAGAATC
>CAZLNX010000572.1:0-3114 GCA_964560795.1 uncultured Anaerolineales bacterium
AAGTTGAAATCAGAATTCTCTCAGCAGCCTGCTACTGCGTAACATGAGTTAATAAGATGCTCCTCGTATGGCATACCCCAAGGGAAAGTGCGTCTCTACCTGGCTGTACGCTATAATTCAAACATGTCTCTCTTTACATCAAAGCGTGAACGACGCCTGTGGTTCTGGGTTTTGGCCGTCATCGTGGCAATTTACACCACCCTTGGTTTTGCTGGAACGCTGGCGGCATACTTACGCGCTCGAAACTTGCTGAACACTTCTTTTTTCATCGCCTTTCTGGTCGTGGTAGCGGTTATCGCCGGAAGTGGCTTGATACGCCGCCCCAAGTGGCGCGAAATTTTGGTTGGAATCGGCATCATCGCCGTTTATGTGACGATGATGTTTCGGTTATTTGTGAGTCCCGAAGAGCGCACCCACCTCTTCGAATACGGCTTAGTAGCTGTTCTCATATATCTGGCCCTCACTGAGAGAGCACGTAATGGCCATCCGGTACCCGTACCCGCCGTCCTGGCAATTGACGTGACCGCACTTTTGGGCTGGATCGATGAGGGTATCCAGGCCATCCTGCCTAACCGCGTCTATGATTTCATCGACGTAGGTTTTAACGCCCTGGCTGGTTTGATGGCAATTGTGGCGATCCTAGTTCTAGGGTGGGCAAGACGACGGGTCAGTTAGGTTTCATCAAATTGGATCTACCATAGGTTGTCAGTGTAAGAGATGAGTTATATGCTTTACGAAAAGCTACTACTACTGTCCCCTATTGATCTTCATCTTACAATGTGTTTAGCAGGATAGGACGGCTAAAGGGAAATCGTACTCCGCCCTTTCGCGCGAAAAAGGACGGATTTCTCCGTCCTTTGGCGCTCTCGGCGTGACTCGAACACGCGACCCCTTAGTCCGCAACCAAGTGCTCTATCCACTGAGCTACGAGAGCAATTTTGTGGGGGCGATTTTACACCAAGCCAAGTATTAATGCAACTACCCATTCCGCCCCCCGGCCCCCAATTCTGGGGGAGCAAATCCCCCCAAAAGTTTTATTGGGGGTTAGAATCCACGAAAATGCCTAAGGGCTGATCTCCAGGATCATCCCAAAAGTATTCACGCCTAGATTCCAGGTGCTGCCAATCTGATATTGCAGGTATTCGTTCACATTATCCGTTTCATAAGAATAGGTTTCATTTTCGGCAGCAAAGACGATCGTGTAGGTTTCTTTCCCTGTGGATCCCAAACGTTGGTCCGCGCTCAGGCTTGGATCTGGCCAGAAGGGAGAAAAGTCACTGCCGCTCATCACCGCGGTATCGACAACTGACCACTCTTCTACTGTATAGGAGCAGTAATCCTCGTAAATCCGATACTCACAATCCTGAACCACTTCGGCAAAACCGCTGCCCTTATCGACACTGTAAGGTGTACCGCAAACTTCTTCATAATTGCCAACCGGTTCACTGGATGTATAGCGATACTCTTGCTGACAGGAAACATTTTCAGCTTCACCGGGTAATGCATCGAACCAATCACTATGGTCAACGGGGCCGAAGGCTTCGATGGGAATGAACCGCTCCCAATGCACATCTTGAACCACACCGCTGACATCCGTAGTCCTTCCTGAAAGAACGGCAATCGCCACAACACCAATACACAAGAGTACTGCGACGATGATGAATACCGCAGGAATTTTGCGGCGAGGTTTCGCTTGGGCATCAATCCCATATGCCGTTTCTTTATAAGGCTCTGGCTCTTCATCGATATGGCCTAACGGGCTGCCACATTCAGCACACATGCGCGCTGACTCTGGGTTCATGGCTTCACAGGCTGGACAGGGCACTTCGGCTTCGGGTCCTGTTTTGAAAGCACCAACAACTCTACCTGACTCCCGCTGCGTGCCTTCGGAGATATCCGAGCCGCACTGCGAACAGGTCTCAGCCTTTGCGGGGTTGCGGGTGCCGCAGTAAGCGCAATGGATATCCGCTCCCGCTTTGGCCTGTTCGATGAGTTTTTCATCTTTGAGCAATTCCTGCTTCGAAAATTGCTTAAACTCTATATCGTCAGGTTGGGGGGCTCCGCAACTGCCACAAGTTTTCTCCCGTCCCGGGTTGATGCCATCACAATTCGGGCACTGCCACTGTAATTCAATATGACCTAACTCTTTTTTAGCCATGCGGCACCTCTTTTGACTACCTACTTACAAATTTTTATTCTTCAAACATATAAGCTAATACAACCGTACCAGGGCCAACGTGCGCCCCAATCACCGGGCTGAGTTCCACGAGGTATGTCTCACTTACACCCATGCGCTCCTCAAGCCGGTCTAACAGTTTTTGCGCGTCTTCAGGGGCATTGGCGTGCATTGCAGATGCATAACGCAACCCTTTCCCCTGAGAGCGCTCCTGGATCAACTCCAGCAGGCGCCCATGTGCTTTTTTCCTTGTACGCACCGAATCCAGGGCCTCAACCTTACCATTCTGCACTTCCAGGATCGGTTTGATATTTAACATGGTGCCCACCAAGCGTTTTGCCCCACCAATGCGTCCACCGCGATGCAGAAACTCTAACGTATCCACAGCGAAAATAATGCTGCTTTTCTCCTGTGCAGCTTCGGCCAGGGCTTTGCAGGTTTCCAAACTCTTCCCTTCTGCAGCCGCGCCTGCCGCTTCCAGCACATGAATGCCCAATCCCATGGCGCCAGTCAGCGAATCAACAATTTCGATCTTAGCCTCTGGCAGCATCTTCTTTGCCTGAACAGCCGAAGCAATCGTCCCCGAAAGCCCGCTGGAAATCAAGATCGCCAGGATCTCTTTGCCCTCGGCAATCAGCTTTTCAAACACGGTCATAAACTCAGCCGCAGAGGGCTGCGAGGTAGTCGGCATCACACTGGCAGTTGGTAAACGGGAATAAAACTCTCCGGGTAGAATATCAACCCCATCTTTGAAGGTCTCATCCCCCCAGATCAATTGCAAAGGCACTACATGAATTCCATATTTCTCAATGACTTCGGGTGGTAAATACGCAGTACTATCCGTAACAATGGCAACTTTCGACATGAATTTCTCCTCTATTAGTATCCTAACCCGGACGAGCCGGAACCAAAAAGGACAAAAGGAAAGAGAGAAAGTC
>CAZLNX010000573.1:0-3112 GCA_964560795.1 uncultured Anaerolineales bacterium
GCAAACAGCACACAGAAAACAGAGATTCAGAAAACAAAAACGTTAGCTGGGGAAGGCTACCACCCGAAAACCGAAGCTGTACCAACGATCGTACGGGAGATCATAGTCGCGGCGGGACAGGCGGGCATAGCTACGATCGAAGCTCCACGAGCCGCCCCGCAACGCCATATTTCCATGTTTGTCACTGTAATAATTCGCCTGCCACTCCCAGACATTGCCACCCATATCCCACACCCCCAAGGGGCTGACGCCCAGCGGGTACATGCCCACCGGCGTAGTACGGCTAATCTCACTTTCGCTCACATTGGCGCGGCGTAGAATTTCCACTATTTCTTGGGTGGTTTCTCCGGCTTTATCCCACGGGTAACGATCTACGGGGTCAGCGCCGCCCGCGGCGGCGATCCATTCCGGCTCTGTTGGCATGCGGATCAACTCTGGCTTCAAGTCTGGGTTCTGCTCTCCCTCGGGAAGTTCACCCCAATGCGCCAGAAGCCATTTGCAGTAGGCATTGGCTTCATACCAACTGACCCCCACCACCGGCACACTTGCTCGCACCATCTCAACACGCGGATATACTTTTTTGTTCTCGTTCCAGCTTTCTTGTAACCACTTCCAGCCTTCTTCACCCCAATCTCCGATCTCTGCGTAGTTTTTCTTAGGCTCGGCATATTTCGGATATTCAACCCAATAGGCTCGCTCCGCAAAGTCAGGGGCTTCTAAGAAACGTTGGTATTGGGTATTCGTAACAGGATATTTGGCTATCAGGTAATCCGGTGATTGGGTATCAGGGATTGCGATAAAGCTGTGCAAGTCTTCTGGCAAATAGCCAAAATGATCCAGAGAGTCTGCCACAGATGCCAAAATAGGCGGCGAGAAAGGCATTCGCTCCTGGGTCTCGCGCTGGAAGAAAAAGCGCAGGCGGTCTTCCAGGTTATCTTGCAGCGCGGGGGCTTGGTTCTGGCATTCCTGGTAAGCAACCGCAGCCAACTCGCTGGCGGCAAGCTGCGTTTCCAAGGATGATCTACTCACCTTTTCGAGTGACTCAGTATCTAATCCAGCCAGGCGCGATAGCATTTCGCCTGCTAACTCCGGAGAGTCAATGTCCAAATAGCCAATCATCAACAAGATTGGTTCACGCCACCAGGTTTCCAATAGTGGCCCGCTTTCCAGAAACGCAGCAATTTTTTCCGGTTCGCGCAACCGCTTTACAAGATACCGCCCGGTGAGAAATTCCTGAAAAGAGAGATGGATAAACTGGTACATCCCGCCGCGTTCTTCCAGCAGCGTCCCCCGCTGGCAGGTTTGGGCGACCAGGTCATCTACGAATGGCTCATAGGTGGGGTTGTTACAAAGAATTTCCCGCAATGCGGGTTCTCCAATTTTCCGGCCTTGCTCGTCTCCCCGTTGGTGCATGTGAAAGGCCAGCAGTTGCAGCATCTCCCGGTTGATCGCCAAACTGCCCCCTACGCGTCGTTCGATTTCTTCTGCGACTGATTCATCCAATGTGTAATCGGGTCGCAGCATGGCATCGACGGCTTTTTGGTACAGGTCAGCGCGCTGGTCGGGCAGGCGGCGGTTGTTGAAATGCACAATCAGCAACATGCGCACCATCAAGGGGTTGGAGACCAAAGGCTGCACATCCCCACCCAAACGTTCGCGGCGTTCTGTTTCCAGGCGTTGAATGCCTTTCAATAAATCTGCCGCTTTTGCCTGTGCCTGGGGGGCAGTTTTGGGATAGATAGCACGGTAGGCTTGCTCGATCATGGATTGAATTTGATCATCGCCAATGGGCAAAACACGCACCTGCTGAAAGCCGCGCCCCAACACAGCGCGTCCCTGGTAGGCCGCTGTGCGGCTGGTGACGACCACGCGCAAGTTTTCTTTGCCTGAAACCAAATATTCAATATCCCGCCGGACAATGACGCGCTCGGCTTCATCTGGGACTTCATCCAGCCCATCCAGCAAGAGCAGCACACGCTGCTCATCGCGCAGCAGGTCGGCGAAAAAGTCAGTGTCGAGTTCTAAGTTGGTCTGGTTTTGCAGCAGGTAATCGGCAATGAAGGCCGCCAGCGTTTTCTTGCGCCCCGGCGCATCGTCAGGCAATTTACGGCGATAGGTTGCATACAAACTGAGGGGCACATAAATGGGCAGTGGCAGGGGCGACTCCATACCTAATTTCTCTCTGGCAACAACTTTTTTCTCGCGATGAATGGCGTAGGCCAACGTCCAGGCGATATGCTGTAAGACGGTGGTCTTCCCACTGCCAGGACCGCCGGAGATTATCAGACGCTCTCCTAATCCCAAAACCTGGTTGAGCGCTACTTTAGGGCTGCGTTCTTCAGCATCTTCGGGGCGCATTCGCTCCGCTGAAATCTCGTCTTTGTGCGCTGTGTATTCGGCTTGCAGCGGTACATAGACTGTATCAAGCGGCAGCTCCACGACCTGCCTGCCGCTCTGCTCGATGCCGCGCAGGGTAATTTTTCCGAAGGTTTCCTCCACCCAGGCCAGATAACCGGCAATTTGCGAGCGAAGCTCTTCCTTGTCCGTCCCTGGGTGTGTATCAGCATAATGATTGACGATCTTGGTGATCTGGTTCTGTTTCCCGGTAACGATGACACTCTCTTTAACCCCCTGGCCGATATCCACATTGCCCCGCTCCGTGGGTTTGCCTTTTTGACGTGCTTGCACAATCGCTACGATAGCATAGACGAGGAAACCGCCCACGATCAAGATATAGGGAATGCTCTGGTATTGTATGGGAATCTGATCCCCAAAGACAGCTACCAACCAATACATCAGCGTGGCAAAGGCCAGCGCGGGGGTGAGCTTTTTCGCCAGTTCTGTGAGTATGCCCTTCCAGTGTTCCATGCGCCCTCCTGAAAATCATCCCAAGTTAATTCTCACTCAAATTATACATGCTTTCAGCAGCAAGAGGCTCATTATGACGCCAAACTGTTGCCCTTCGACTCGCGGGATGAATGCCATCGGCAATTTCTCCCCGCCGGTGGAGGGGCAACGCCATTCCACGTAGATTGTGTCCGTTATCTCCTCTCCAGATTTGTGTGAGGAGAAGGCTAACCACCTTCTCCTCGCTCTCTTTCTGGGGAGAAAT
>CAZLNX010000574.1:0-66 GCA_964560795.1 uncultured Anaerolineales bacterium
CCGTAGATATATGTTAGAGCTACTTCGACCCGCTTATCTCGTGGCAGGTCTACACCTTCAATACGT
>CAZLNX010000574.1:76-3107 GCA_964560795.1 uncultured Anaerolineales bacterium
AATTTATCCCTGTCGCTGTTTGTGTTTTGGATTCTCACAAATTACGTACAATCTACCTTTGCGCTTCACAATTTTGCATTTTGCGCAGCGTTTTTTTACGGATGCTGATACTTTCATTTTTGTCTCTCTTCCAACCAACTGCCGGGTAGGCCGCTGGTTCTCGCCAAAAGCGCTTGATTATACTAGCCTTTACTGGTGCCGTCCAGAACTTTTTCCATCGGAGTCAAGATTTGCGGACCATTCTCAGTAACAGCGACCGTATGTTCAAAGTGCGCTGTTAGAGAATCATCTGCCGAAGTGACAGTCCATTGATCCGGCAAAACACGCGTCCGGAAAGTTCCAACCAAGAGCATTGGCTCAATTGCTAAAGTTATACCAGGGCGGAGCACAAGGCCTCGACCCGCTCTTCCATAATTCGGCACCTGAGGCGCCTCATGCATCTGACGACCAACACCATGCCCACTATATTCGCGTGGGACATGGTATCCATGCCCTTCAACATATTGCTGGATTGCGGCAGAAATATCGCCAACCCGTTTCCCGGATTGCATCTGCTCTATGCCGATATACAAAGCTTTCTCTGTAACATCCAACAATTTCTGGGCCTCATCAGAGATCTCGCCAACGCCTGCCGTAAAAGCAGAGTCAGCAATAAACCCGTTATATGTGGTCCCGCAATCAATCGAGACAATATCACCTGACTCAAGCTCTTGCTTGCCAGGGATGCCATGCACCAGGGCTTCGTTGATACTAATAGTCAACGTTGCCGGGTAAGGGTAAGGTCCAGGATACCCCATGAACGTTGGGGTAGCACCATGATCGCGGATAACTTCCTCGGCAGCCTTATCTAACTCTGCAGTAGTTACTCCAGGGCGAATCAACTGCCGGGCAGTATCAAGTGCCAGGGCATTTATGCGCCCAGCTTCACCCATAATCTCGATCTCTTCAGATGTCTTTATGACGACGTTTCGTTGCCAAACCATAATCGAGTGCCTACTTACCTGAGAGGGCTGTGAGAATTTCTTCTAAGACAGCCTCAATCGACTGATCACCATTGATCTTCAACAAAGCACCACGTTGCAAATAGTAATCGATCAGCGGCTGCGTTTGTTTTTGATAAACACTAATCCGATTGGATACTGTTTCAACAGTATCATCATCGCGTTGATAAAGTTCCGAGCCATCAAAATCACATTTTCCAGCCTCTTGAGGAGGATTGAACATGGTATGGAAAATATGTCCTTCAGCGCGGCAGGTGCGGCGGCCAGTCAGGCGGTCGATGAGCACTTCATTGGGCACATCAACACAAGGAACGGCATCCACCTGTCCTTTGTTGAGATCACTCAACATTTCGTCTAGCGCCTCCACCTGGTGGGCAGTACGAGGAAAACCATCCAAGACAACGCCCTCGTCACAATCAGGTCGGGAAATCCGTTCGCGGATCATGGCAATCGTGACATCATCCGGGACTAGTTCGCCTCGGTTGATATATTGACTAGCATGTTTACCAAGCTCAGTCTGCTCGCGAATATTCTCGCGGAATATATCACCCGATGAAACATGCGGGATTCCCAACTTCTCTGACAAAACCTTTGCCTGGGTGCCCTTCCCTGCGCCGGGAGGGCCAAGCATGACAATATGCTTAGCCATCTTCTTATCTCTCTACCGAACTAACAGAGCCTCATCGTAACCATGCAGTTTGAGCTCTGCATTGATATTGAAAAAGGTATCACGAACAACACCAACCACGATCAGCAAACCTGATGAAGATACCAGTAGAACGCCTGTATTCTGGCCCAAAGGCAGGATCAACCCCACCAAGAAGGGCATGATCGCCACCATTCCCAAGAAGAAAGCTCCAGGGAATGTAATACGCCGCAATACTTTCGTCAAATAACGCTGAGTGGGTTCGCCTTTGCTCACACCAGGGATCTGTGCTCCTGAACGTTTGAGATTTTCACCATAATTCTGTTGAGCAAACAAGACATCCGTGTAGAAGAAGGCAAAACCAACCACAAAGAGGAAGTAGATCAGCCAATACCAAGGGCTGTTCCCACCAAAGATGTTCTGAGTACCTAAAGCTAGATTCGCAACCCATGCTGTTTCTGATTCAACAAAGAAACTGGCGATGATCGCCGGGAATGTCAGAAGGGATTGGGCGAAAATCAGCGGGATCATACCTGCCATGTTAACTCGCAAAGGCAATGTGCCTTTGACGGGCATTGACATGCGCCGACCAACTCGTCGTCCAGGATACATCACTGGTACATTTCGTTGGCCTTGCTGGACATACACGATCACCGCGATAATCAAGATGGTAATCACAATCATGGTCCCAAACACCAACCAGCGTACATCTGGATCAGCGTACGCAGTAGGGTTCAAGAGTTGGCCAAAGTTTTGCGGAATACGTGAAACGATTCCGGCAAAAATTAGCAGCGAAAGACCTTGATTTCGAATACCGTACTCTGAGATCAACTCACCAAGCCAAATCGCAAACATCGTACCAGCCGTCATGCTAAAAATAATTGCCAGAGAGGGCAACAATGAGCTACCGCTAAATCCGTAATTATCGATGATCGGCACACCACCAGCAAAGCTACTGAAGATACGAATTTGGGAAACCGCCTGTAGAGCCGCCATAGGCACGGCTAAAACGTATGTCCACTTCTCCATCCATTTCTGGCCTTCGCGGGGATCCTCTTCCATACGGCGTTGCAAGGCAGGGATCACAGGTACCAACAATTGCAAGATAATCTGAGCCGTAATATAAGGATACACACCCATAGCCATCACGGAGAAGTTAGCTACCGTACCACCTGACAGCAAGTCAAGGATACCCACCAGGGTGCCAGCTGCACCACCACCCGACAGGATGGCAGAGAGCGCAGCACGGTTAACACCAGGGACGGGCACCTGTGCAGCGAAACGATAGATCACCATGATACCCAGTGTGATCAATAGTTTTCGTCGAATGTCTCGGGCTGTCCATAGATAGCGCCAAGCAGACCGCTTCATATAAGGCTCCTTA
>CAZLNX010000575.1:0-3084 GCA_964560795.1 uncultured Anaerolineales bacterium
CATTCTGCTACTACATCATTTTGCCATTTTGTCCCGCCTTACGTTTATAACCCTGGATGTCGATGTCCAGTTTATTCATCAGCGCATAGAATAGCATTTCCAAATCAGTGGTACCAGCCACGGCCATCGAGTGGCCTATCAGGTCGGTCGGGCGCTCGATGCCTGAGTCTGCAAGCGCAATAATCACAACTGGGCTTTTGCGGTAGATCGTAGCGATAGCTATCAAAGGATCCCCCTGACTCCGTCGGACGATAAGGGTTTCGGGAGCGACAATGGAAAAATCAACTTCCCCGGTAACGAGTGGATCGAGTATGTCGATACCAGGACCGCCTTCGACAAGCGTGACTTCGATATTCTCCTCAGCATAGTAGCCCTGCTCAATCGCTGCGTAGATACCCGCGAATTGAGCTTGATGTACCCATTTGAGTTGCACGGTCACCGGTGTGGGTGGAGCCGGTGTTGCAGAAGCGCAGCCAGCAAGTGTAAGAACCAGCAGCACTCCCAGAAAATATAACCAGGCTGTTTCAGCCTTTTTTCGGTTGGTATACGGATGTCTTTTTCTCATGGCTCACCTTCCAAATGTAGGGTTAAATAAATCACTGGTATGTTTTCGTCCCTACCCCTTACTTTCCTGACTGGGATAGCGGATCGCTTCACCTAGACGAGCCAGCAAATCGTTGACTTCGTGTTTGAGTTCCTGAACGCGATCTTCACGGCCTAGCGTAACATTATGCCAGCGTTGTAATTCTTCTACTTGATCCCTGAGCTTTTCATCCCTTTGTTTGCGTTCGGTAATATTTTCAACAACCGCCAATATTCTGGGGATTTCACCATGTTCATCAGCTAATGGGACAGTTCGATACAGCTGATATTGATTGTTGATATAAAGCTCAAAAGATGTTTCTTTTCCTTGGAACGTATCCAGGTAATATTCCTTTACTACCTCAGCATGTTCACCAAATACATCATCCAAGGTTAATCCAACAAAACTTTCTGGTTCCAGGCCCAATTTATTGAACTCCTGGCCGGAAGTAAAACCCACTGTCAAATCCTTCTCGATGATTGAAAGATAGGAATTAGGATAGTTTTCGGCAATGGTACGCATTAATTTTTCTTGTTCTCGAAGCTCAGCCTCCGCACGGCGCTGAACCATGATTTTTTGTAGTTCGTTGGTAACTAATTGCATCTGGGCCATGTCAAGTTCGTCGTACTCATATGGTTTATTTCCCACACCAAATATGAAGCGCACCATTTCATCTTCCATCACTGGAATGCTCATGAAGCGTTCCATTGGGATATGACCTTCGGGAAGACCCTTCTGATTTGGCGAGTTTGGATAATCATTGTAGACAACCGGTTTTTTCAGGCGAACGCAATCAACCCAGTTGCCAGCCTGAGCTATTGGATAGCAGCTATCATATTCCGCCGTGCATGTTTTGCGGACTGCCCTATTCCAAGTTGTGAGTATGATCATTTCCTGATCTTCGGAGATGCGATGGAAGAATCCGATTTCGCTCTCGGTGAGGCTTATCGCTTTCTCCAACACATAGTCGTAGAGTTCCTTGTCTGTCAACATGGGAGCATTGGTATGTAGTTCCAACAAGAGTTCTGTTCGCTCGGCATTTTTCCGAAGTTTCGCTTCTGTGCGCTGGCGTTGAATCGCCGTCGCCAATACGTTACTTACTGCCTGGAGGAAATTTGCATCGTCATCGGTGAATGTCTGCTGTTTGGTGGTATGCACTCCCAAGACACCGTAGGGTTGATCCTGACCCGGAATGATGACACTCACGCCACTGACAACGCCATGGTCGTGTAACAACGGCGGTCCGCTGAAGCGTGTTTCTGTACGCAGATCTTCGACGATGATGGGAGTATCTGATTGGAGCGTATAGCCTGCCTGTGATTGTGGTTCGATACCGACGGTGGCTTGACCAACCAACCCTTCCTGCCAACCCACACCTGCCAAAAGCAATAACGCGCTGCCATCAGGCAATAATTCCAAGACTTTGGCATATTCAATCATAAGCGTTTGGGTAATAAGAGTGATTGCCTCGTTCATCAACGTTGTGATGTCCACGCCTTCAAGGGCGCGTTGGCCTAATAGTGCTACCGTTTCTTGCTGTCGGGCGCGGACCTGGATTTCTTCCTCTGCCCGCTTGCGCTCCGCGAGTTCGATTTGCAACTGCTCGTTGGCGCTTACTAATTCGGCTGTGCGTTCCTTCACCTTTTCTTCGAGCAGGTCCTTCGCTTCTTGCAATTCAGCTTCAGCTTGTTTGCGCTCGGTGATATCATCGAACAATACCGCGAAATATTCTTGCTGAGGACTATAGGAAGTAACCAGGTACCATTTGTCGAAAGGTTCAAAGAAGAGTTCGAATTTAATCGGTTCACCAGTCAAGGCCACCTTTCCATAGGCACTGATCAAATCGGGCTCTGCCTCTCTTACCCCTGGGATGATATCGGCTACTTTCTGGTTGATGATATCTTCCCCCTTTAGCCCCGTAAAACGTTCAAATGTGTCATTGGTCTCGAGGAAAATATAATCGCAGGGATTTCCATCGTCATCTAGCTCGATGCTGTGATAAGCAAATCCGCAGGCCATGTTGGCAAATAACGCTCTGTATTGCTCTTCACTTTCCCGCAGAGCAGTTTCGATGCGTTTTCGTTCGATAACTTCCTGAGTCAGTTCTTCATTGACCGCGCTCAATTGATCGTACGCTTTTTGAAGCTGTGTATACCCCAGGATCTCATTCTTCAGCGCCAACGCAGCATAGTTAAAGAAGGCTTGTAGTTGCTGGCGGGTTTCTTGTGCTGCCATCAGCATGCCTTCTGTTTTTAACACACCGATAATCTCAGAGCCAACTTGCATCGGATAAGCCCAGGTGGATGATTTGGTGAATTCTGATGTGGTCATCAAGGTGTCATCGAATTCATGTTCCTGTTCAACCAATTCACATGTTTCAACTGCATCAAGGATGAGCGCGTCATCCAGATGAGCTAATTCTTTTTTCTCTCCAAAAGCATCTATATAGGTAACTACCAAGCCATGAAAATCAAATAAAGGGCTAACGAAAAACAAACACA
>CAZLNX010000576.1:0-3068 GCA_964560795.1 uncultured Anaerolineales bacterium
GTTATCAACATCGACAATTTTTTGTCGATAGAAGTGCTGTTAGTGCCTAATCCCATTTTCTGACTCACCTGCAGCATCACCCTAGAGGAATAATCGTGCGTTTTCTATTGCCATTCTCGCTCTTGATTGCTCTCTTCACACCCATATCGGCAGGGGTACATCGAGAGGCTGCCAGAACACAAATAATCATGGTCACTGACGTGTGCAGTTCCACTCCAGTGGGAATTGCCCTGGAGGACTGGCTGGTCGATCCCGAGGGAGCAGACGAATTGGTAACTGCGGAAGCGTTTACCCACCTGGGTGGAGCATTGATCCAGTCTGGATTAACCGTCGCCTCTTCCTGCCCTGACGGGGGTTTGTTGTCCAACGGCAAAGCCAGTCCCTGTGGGATGGCAGCAGCAGGGGCTGAAATACTAGCCTGGCAGAACCTCTTCGATGAAGCTATCTACCAGACCGCACTGGATACGCGCGTCCCAGCACGCTTGCTCAAGGGCATGTTCGCCCAAGAAAGCCAGTTTTGGCCGGGGCCGAAGCTTGGCTTCGAATACGGCCTGGGCCATCTCACCCAATCTGGGGTGGATACTACTCTGATATGGAGTCCGGAATTGTATGCTGAAGTCTGCCAGGAGACCTTGGACAAGGATTGTCACCGTTCAGGCTCATATTTCGATTACCTGACGGAAGAGTACTATGACCGCGACACCCTGTTGGCAAAGACGATTGAGTGGATCAATACAGACTGCCCGCAATGTATGGGTGGCGTAGATAAGATGAAGGCGGCGGCAAGCGTGCGAGTCTTCGGCTGGTCGCTGCTGGCCCATTGTCGCCAAGCCTCACAGGTAATCTACAACGCCACCGGCCATATTCCCTTGGCCGTGACGGATTACCCCACCTTGTGGAGGCTGGGGTTGTACACCTACAACGCCGGGGCTGGATGTTTGTATGAGACGCTGGCCGAAGCCTGGTCACCGGGAGAGATACTCTCCTGGGAGCAATTTGCGGACAACGCGGTTGAAACCTGTCGGATTGGTGTGGGCTATGTGGATCGCGTGCTGGATTACGCGGTACGCATTGGAGATGGATAAAGAGTCTGACAGTCAATAGCCCGTTAGTCGTTAGTCTAATTCTCAATAGCATAATGCTACAACTCTGACCATGTAACTATTAGACTCTCCAGTGTTTTGGTTGGTGCTAGTTTTGGAAAGCATTTGACGTAACAAGTATGGAAATTACACCCATTTACCCCCTGCTCTTGATCTGGATGACCTTCGAAGCGGGCTGGAATCTCTTCCAGCGTCGTCTACCATTATGGTTTTCGCTAATTCCTTTGGGCACAGGTCTGGTTTATTTGGTACTCAACAACCAGACCTGGCTAGCAGTGATAATCGCTCTGGCGGTGATGGCTACCGAGATTGAAGTCCGCCCGTTACGCCTGGTAGGAGCGTTGATTTCTGCGATGCTAATCTTCCTGTTGTCCCCAGGCCACCTGCCTCTAGCTGTGGGCTGGGTGCTGCTATCTGTTCTCTGGGAATTTCGGATTCTCTATGGCGCGGACGCGCTGGCCGGACTGATCCTACTAATTTTTTTCCCATCCTGGCTTATGTTGGCCAGCATAGGGATTGGCCTGGGGTTATGGGCCCTGATCATATTGGCGATGCGCTACAGACGGGACTTCGGATTACGCCTATGGACCGTGCTTGTTAACCGCGCCGAGGGAACAGTATATCCCGCTGTCGGTGGCTTTGTCCTGGCGCTGGTTGTGTATGCGTTCCAATCGTGGAAGGGAAATATATGGGCATGATATACCGCCATCTGTTGATGTTGTTGTTTCTCATAGGTTGCATGGTCTATCCTGGCAACGCGTCCCAGTTCCCCTCCACACCGGAGCGTGTTTCCCCTACCTGTCTTACTCAGATTGATGCCACCCTGAAGGAACAGTTTCAGAACGGGATCAACTACGACCCGGTCGCGCACAGTTGGTGGTTCGAGGGCATCCCCACCGAAGTAGTGCGCTATGACATCCGCGGGGATGGGATCGACCTAGTGAGGGTTCGTTTCCTGGCAGACGGACGCCCCCGGACTGTCTGGGTGACGGCAGGCATCCAGTTGATGACCGGTGAATTCCACACCTGGGGCCCGTGGAGCGATGAAAGTGAAGCCTTCCGGGAATTACAACTCGGCCAGACCCGTGTCCGGGTGGATGTGGGCGAGGTGCTGGGAGTGTATGTAGATGCTGGCGGCGGGGTGGATTACTCAGGATGCGATAGCCTGATGTGCCGCTATGCCGATTGGTCCGAAATGTCCAGCAATTATCTCAGCGATCGCTTTATCACTAGCAACGGAAGCATGGCGCCCGGCTGGTATCCCTGGGGCTATCTGGTCTGGCGCGTGACACCACAAGGGACGGTGAATGGCTGTTCTTGGCCACTGGATCCTTTGGATGAAACCAGTCTGGCCAGACTCTTTCAATCGCTTACGCTAGAGGAAGTTTGGATCAAATAGTGTAGACGGAGAAAAACTATGAATTTAATCATTTTCGTCGGCGCCCTCAGCCTGACCGTCCTGGCTTTCGAAGTCGGGTCAGCGCTGCAGGCAACCCTGGGCACCATCGGGAGAAATCGCCGTCTGGATGGTGTGGTCACCATGGGCGAAGACGCAAAAGATACAGAACGGCCTTCAACCTGGCACGCACTCATCCTGGCCATATTCCCGGGACGCTTCGACCCGCAAAGCGTTAAAAACATGGGCGACGTCATCGACCTGCTCCGTCGATCAGGATACAAATATTCCACACCGGGGGATTTCTACGCCGCCGCCTTACAGACCTTCTCGATGTTCCTGGCCGTTGGCGGGTTATTAGCCGGTGGTTTGTATTTTGCAGACATGCCGCTGGCTGCTCCTGTGGTTGCGGCGATCTTTGTGGTCTTGGGTTTGCGCCGACCGTATGTGCAGATCAGAATAGCGGCCAAAGAACGCGCCAAAGCGATGAGTAACAATATGCTCGTGGGTCTGTCGGTGCTCGAATCCCTACTCTCGTCAGGTGTAGGGGTGCAGGAAGCGCTGCGCCG
>CAZLNX010000577.1:0-3056 GCA_964560795.1 uncultured Anaerolineales bacterium
TACGAAGCGATTGCTCTACCGTTGAGCTACAGTGGCGCGGGCAGGATTATACCAGGCAAGTTTGTATGTGGGCAAGTCTGTACGTGGGCAAGCGGGTAAGTTTTTTCGCATGAAACCTGTCTGGGTGTAGGTGAACGTTGATCCATTATTTGGAGTAATTTTATTGAGGTAATTATGCGGATTGCGATGCTTTCATACCACACCTGCCCGTTAGCGATATTGGGCGGAAAAGATACCGGGGGAATGAATGTGTATGTGCGCGAGCTCTCCCGTGAGTTAGGTCGTAGGGGCATCGCTGTAGATGTGTATACACGTTCTCAAGATGAACATGTTCCTCACATCTCTCACGATTTAGGGTACGGGAACCGGGTGGTGCATGTGCCCGCTGGACCTGAAGTGCCTCTTCCCAAAGATGAGTTGACAGAACACATCCCCACGTTTGTTGAGAATATTATTGAAATTGCAGAGAAAAAGGATTTTAAATACGATCTCATCCACAGCCATTATTGGATGTCGGGGATTGCGGCGCGGGATTTGCAAGCTGCCTGGAACGTGCCGGTCGTGCATATGTTCCACACCCTGGGGTTGATGAAGCAGCGCATCGCCCAAGCCCCCCATGAATCGGAGGGGGATTACCGTCTCAATGGAGAACATGAAGTAATCAAGTTGGCCGATCGTATTGTTGCTGCGACGATTGCCGAGAAGGCCCAACTGCAATGGCTGTATCAGGCCAATACCGAGAGAATTGCTGTGATTCCCCCCGGTGTTGATACCTGTCATTTTTATCCCATCCCAGCAGACGAGGCTAAGGAATATATCGGTATATCGCCGCAGGACCGAATGCTGCTATTTGTTGGTCGTATTGAACCTCTTAAAGGAGTTGATACGCTCATTCAAGCGCTCGGGTTGATGGCCAAGGAGAACAACTTGGCTGATCATCAACTCTGTCTGACTATCATCGGGGGTGATCCTCATGTCAGCCGTGAAGAAATGAGCGACGAAATGTCTCGATTGAAGTCAATGAGCACCGATAATGGCTTGGATGAATTTGTGGCGTTCCTAGGCCGTCGCAGCCAAGAGACCTTACCTTATTACTACTCTGCCGCCGACGTTGTGATCATGCCTTCGCATTACGAATCCTTTGGCATGGTAGCCCTGGAGGCCATGGCCTGTGGCACACCAGTGGTAGCCTCGCAAGTAGGTGGACTGGCATTCTTAGTGCAGGATGGCGAGACAGGCTATCATATCAACGTTGGTGATATGGACGCGCTCAGCGACCGTCTGACCACGCTGCTCGAAGATCGAGAACTCCACCAAAGATTATCGCAACAGGCGGCCAACTTCGCTCAAGATTACGCCTGGAAGAATGTCGCCAGGCAAATGATTGCGTTGTATCAGGATGTTTTAAATATTCCTGTTTCCCCTTAGAACGTAAATCTGATATTCTCCCTATTGTGTCTCACTACTTAGATGATGAGTGTGCATAATTCTAAAGTGATGCCATATTATTGCTCTTGCCGCTGTCCCCGGCTGCGGTTTATGGGAAAATAAAACTAATTCACTCACGAATTCATCGAAAATGAATTTTCTGCTGAAATATCAAGTCCGTTTATACGGACTTCCTGTCTAAGCAGAGATTTCAATCTCGCTGATTGGTTCAGAATAATCATTGTGTACACCCCTAACTTAAATTGCATCTATAAACTGAATTCTACGATCTAAACCCCAGGGATTTTACCCTCACGCGAGCAAAACAGGCGCTTCGCTGTCCGGTTTTGGGCATTTCAGACCTGACTATATAAATCCCTGGGGTCTTTTCAGATGCTTAAGGGCTGCCAGAATTTGGAAGATAGGCAGCCCCAAGATGGAACGGAAAAATTCTTTATTGTTCTGCGGATAATTGATACCAGGTTGTTGTGCAATTCCTGTTATATCCCAGCGACTCTAGGTCCTGACTCTCCGTATCATCGGTTTGTTGGGCTTCTTGCTCTGCCTTGGTCTTAATGGCTTGTTTTTCATTCTTTAGAGCTTCAGATAACGTCTTGGGAGTTTTGCTGCCATCACCGTTATGCATAAGTAAAATTTCCACGAACTGACTCTGTCCATCTGGTGGAAAGTGAATCAAAAACGTCACAGTTGAGAAATTCCAGGCAAAAAGGTTCACATCTTTTTGATAACCAACGATCCGAATCTGCGCGTTAGGAAATTTTGCGTGAAACGCATCATATAGTGCTTCTCCAGCTTCATCTTTGCTAAACTCTTCCCAAATTTCATGTTCGGCATGAATAATGTTATCTGGACTATGGCCCTTCATAGCAACTTCTGTTGCAACTGCGAGTTTTTGGAATAGTTCTCGGTGCATTTGAAGGTTTTGGGTGTACTCTTTTCCCGCCGTCGGGCCTGGTTTTTTTCGATTATCGAAGATCTCACCCAGGGTATTTTCTCCACCTACAGAAAGTCCCTCAACTTTGCGCATATAAGCCTCGGTACTAAGCATACCTCCTACGAAGCCTTCTTCTCTAGAGAGCGCTTCAATGACTACGTACGATACGCCTCTCTCCTTTAGGAGTTCGGCCATATACTCCGCGTGAGCGGCACCCACGAATACAGCGATTGGTCCCTCTGATTCAATGGTATCCATTAATGCCAAAACATTCTCTACCATCACCTCGCTGCGCTGATGTACGACATCCAATTGATCCAATAACGATCCCATATCAGTTTGCAACTCTGGGGGAATTTGTACCTGGTTGTCTTGTGAATAGGCGACTATTTCTTGGTACTTGTCGATGAAATCCTCGGCAGAATTGTCATCCTTAAAACTGTCGCGCATTTCTGTGGAAAATTCATCTGTGCCGATGGCGAAGTCATAGGCTTCCTGGTATTTTTCTTGCTCTCGATAGCCGTTCCATACGTTCAATTCATCATCAGACATCTGTGCTAAGGCGATATAGTAAAGATAAATATAGGGGGCGTCATAAACCTGCATTTCTACATCGATGCGGCGTTGGTGCATGAAGCCTAGACAAAACAGGGCTTGAGCGAGTAACCTTGGT
>CAZLNX010000578.1:0-3022 GCA_964560795.1 uncultured Anaerolineales bacterium
CATATTTGATGATAGCGCCTGCAACGATCCTGATTTTCACGTTTGGAATTTTCCCGGTAGGATTTGCGGTTTTTGTAAGCTTGCACAAGTGGCGGCTCAAGCGGGGCGATTTCATTGGGCTGGCAAATTATGTCCGAGCTCTGGATAACCTGGCTTACGTGCTGTTTTTTGGCCTGGCTGTGGGGTTGTTGATCTTTGGGGTGATTGGCTTACGAAGGCTGTTCGCGCAAGCGAATGAAAATAGTGACCAGCCCTGGTGGTTATCATTGCCTGCGCTTGTCTATACTGCCTTAGTGCTGAGCCTGGTCTGGTGGGTTTTCAAAGTGTTGCCCGAGGTGCTCGATATTGCTGAAAAGATCATTGGGCTAGAGAAAAGCCGGGAATTGTTTTTGGAGTTGCTGGGTTTGGCCTTCCGGGCGGAAGGAGCATATGCCGCCTGGGGGATCTTCACGAAATTGGTGTTGGCCTCATTTATCGTGGGATTGGGGTTGTCCTTCGGGCGGGTATTCCGCAATCCTCGCAATTTTGGATACTTGGTTTATTTCGTGTTTGTCGAATTATCCTTGCTGATTGGTGGCTGGCTGTTATGGGTGACGTATACAGTTGTCAGCGATGCTTATCGTCTGGCATTCGAAAACGGAGGGGATCCAGGGATCTGGCTACAGATCATCACGGTTAGCTCTGGAGTGATCATATTGGTGATCTCCTGGCGAACCTGGCAGAGTGCTTTGAAGCAATCTAGCAATCGGGCCTTTATTTTCTTCGTACTGGCGGCTTTGACCCTGTTAGTTGGCGGTGTCTTGTTGATTACTGAATTGCCCACCGTGGTGGCTGCGGGAGATAAAGATATTTGGATAGGGTTAAAAGTGACTATTTTTTATTCCTTAGGCACAGTTCCTTTCCAACTTGGCTTTTCTTTATTTTTGGCGATATTGCTCTTTCAAAAGCTGGCTGGTTCAGAATTATTCCGCATGTTATATTTCTTGCCTTACGTCACGCCCTCAGTCGCCAGCGCGGCCATCTTCAGGCAGCTCTTCTCTAACCGCTATCAGGCCCCCATCAATCAATTGTTGTTAAATTTGGGTTTTGAACCATTGCAGTGGGTTCGTGAACCTCGAGGGGTCTTTACCATGCTGGCCGAGAGTTTGAATTTCAGCTTGCCTGGGTGGGCTGCTGGTCCCAGCCTGGCTCTGGTTGTGATCATGATCTATTCCATCTGGACCTTTGTGGGCTATAACACCGTGATCTATCTGGCGGGATTAGGAAATATTTCTACAGAGTTGGTCGAGGCCGCCCAGATCGATGGCGCAGGCCGTTGGTCCATCTTCCGCCATATCACCCTGCCCTTGCTCTCTCCAACTACATACTTCCTCTCGATGCTTGCGATTATTGGGACCTTCAAAGCTTTCAATCATATTTGGGTGATGCGCCAGGGCTCGGCATTAGGAACGACGGATACCTTCAGTATCGTCATCTTTACCGAGTTTTTCGAGAAGCTGCGCTTTGGCTATGCCTCGACACTGGCTTTTGTGCTCTTTGCGGTCATTATCAGCCTGACATACGTCAATAACAGGATTCAAGGTTCACGGGTGTTCTATGGTTAGTACTACGTCAACTACCACCACGGGTTCTCAGTTTGACCAAACAGTATTATTGTTACGCAAATTGTTTGGGAAGCTGATTATTTACGCCTTTCTCATTTTGGGGGTCGTGATTTCCATAACGCCATTTGTGTGGATGGTCATGACCTCGCTCATGTCTCTTGGGGAGGCGCAGGGGATACGCTGGATCCCTTCTGCATTGCACTTCGAGAATTATGTCGAAGCCTGGAATGAAGCCACGTTTTCTGAGTATTTTACAAACAGCGTGATCATCACATTGATTACACTATCGGGCGAATTGACGTTTAGCGTTCTGGCAGCCTACGCCTTTGCCCGGATAAAATTTCCGGCCCGAGATGCCATCTTCGGCTTGCTGCTCAGCACCATCATGATCCCTTTTATGGTTACAATCATTCCCAACTTCCTGACAGTGACCTGGTTGGGGCGCATTGGTCCCATCAAATGGATCAATAACTGGCCTGCCCTGGCCGTCCCTTATATGGGCAGTGTGTTCTCGATATTTTTGTTGCGGCAGTTCTTCACCCAGATTCCCGATGAGCTCTATGATGCTGCACGTATCGATGGCGCTGGGCACTTGCGCTTCTTATGGACAGTGGTTTTACCCCTATCCAAAGCGCCTATCATGGTGATTATCGTTTTGTCGTTCATTGGTTCATGGAACTCGTTAGCCTGGCCAATGTTGGTGACAAATTCTCCCGAATGGCGTCCTATTGCCTTGGGACTGGCTCAATTTGTCGAAGAGGCTGGCCAACGCCTGAACTTGATGATGGCGGGTGCTACGATCACCATTATCCCCATTTTGGTGATTTACTTCATAACCCAAAAACAATTTACCGAGAGCATCGCCCGCAGTGGTTTAAAAGGATAGAGTCTGGGGTATTTTAATATTGTTGAAGAAAAGTTGTGATAAACTAATTCTAGTGGATGCTCAACCCAATGAGGTCTCGCACATTTGGGTTTGACATGTGGAAGTTCCGGGTGGGTGCCGCTGTGAAGTGGGTTCTCATTCCGGTGGAAACTCTGGAACCGACTCCAGAGATAAGTCAATTCATCATATTTAAAGGAGAGAAGAATGACTAAAAGAACCTTTACCTTCTTAATGCTGCTGGTTTTCTTGCTGTCAGCTGTGCTGGTAGCCTGCCAGCCAGCAGCACCTGAAGAAGCACCTGAGGAAGCTGCCCCGGAAGAGGCGGCTCCTGAGGAAGCCATGCCCGAGGGCACGTTCTACGAGCGCGCCATGGCTGGTGAGTTCGATGGCACAGTTGTGACCATGACGGGACCCTTCACCGATGAAGACGCCGTCAAGTTCGACAACTCAGTGGCGGCCTTTGAAGAAGCCTCCGGTATCGACATCCAATACGAAGGCTCGAAGGAATTCGAGGCCTCGATTGGCATCCGCG
>CAZLNX010000579.1:0-1695 GCA_964560795.1 uncultured Anaerolineales bacterium
AAATCGGTCGTGAAGCCCCCGATATCCACAACCAGCGACCGTCCATCGCCAATCTGGGGGTATTGGTACTGTTGGCCATCTTCGGTCAACAACACGTTCATCAGTCCGCCGACCGGTTCATCGAACGTATTGGCATAGATCACCCGGAAATTGGCTTTCAATTGCCCGGTCTCAACTTCCCATTCCCCGATGATGGATTTCATCAAATCTTCTCGATACTTCACATCTCCAGGGGGATGGCTGGCAAACACAGCGATTTCCCTGCCCCGGCCATAAAATTTGCCCAAGGCGATCGCGGCTAAAACGCCGCAGTAGTCTTTTGTATATCGGGCTGTTCCTGATCTGGGGGTGACGATCCCATGCCGTTCGGCGCTCTCCCCCACTACATAAGGCTTTCCGTTTACCCGGAAATAACCCTTTGAATTTCCATTGATCCGGATACGAGATAGGATTTTCTCATATTCGCTCTCAGACAACTGCCGGATGGCGTGCGGGAATGCAATCTCGCCCTGCTCTCTCCTGGCAATCATTGCTTTGATAATACTGTTTCCGGCGTCCAAAACCATGACACTCATGTCAAACCTCCGTTCAAAAAAATGTCGTATACGTTTGTATACGATTCACGTCTACACTTGTAAACGCGTCAAAACAAAAAAAACTACCTCGGCCCGTAACGGCGATCAGGGGTAGTTTCTACGCGTTTTAGATACGCTTCCAGGGCATCTATCTTGATCAACCACATTTGACCAATTTTGCAGCCTTTCAGAACCCCAGACCGCAATATCCGCCGCAGATACTGACTGCTATAACCAGTAGCGTCAGCAGCTGCTTGCACAGTGATGTGCCGATCAGTAAGAATGCCAATATGAAACTGTTGGGAAATATTTGGGGAATTAAAAGAAAACATCCCGACCACTCCAGAGGTTATCGGGCAATTCTTCTACTTTCTTCCGTTGTTCAAAACGGAGCATTTCGAGGAATTGCTCAACACCTACTTGGTGCGGTTCGGGATAAGTCCTTGTCAGTAGCGGGGCCAGGACTCGAACCTGGGACCTTCGGGTTATGAGCCCGACGAGCTGCCACTGCTCCACCCCGCGTTGGGAGCCAGGATTATAGCACGCTGACTTTTCAGAGTCAAGGCGGATCTTGATCGCCAAAGAATAATGCCACCCAAACCTGCCAGTTTTCTATCCGCTGCAGTTCTTCCGCAGGTTCTTCGGAATGTGGCGGAGAGGGCGTGGCATTGGGGTCAACCAGAGGGACTATCAAATTATCACCTTCATTTCCTCGAACCATGCGTGCGTCTTCTAATGCATATTGCTCCACCGGTGGCTGCGAGGTGGCATAGGCAACCTGGGTTTCAAGATAGGCCTTGGTATGCTTCAACGCCAACACCCGCTCTTCGACCCGCTGAGCCTCTCCTGAGAGCTGGCGCATCTCCATCACGCGGTTGTTGAAACCCATCACTAAAAGTACCAGGACAACTAAAACAACCAGGATAATCACAAAGCGACCGCTGCGAATGAAATCAAGCATGAACTCATCTTACCGCGTCACGAACTACGTCGCAAGCATGAATCTTTTATCCATCCAATCCGTGGTATCCGTGTCCCATTAAAGAGCAACTCCCGACCTTATGGTCAGGAGTTCTGTGCCGAAGGTGGGAGTCGAACCCACACTCCCGTGAAGGGAACT
>CAZLNX010000579.1:1705-2992 GCA_964560795.1 uncultured Anaerolineales bacterium
GCGCGTCTGCCTGTTCCGCCACTTCGGCTAACTGCGATATTTTACTCGGATTCGATAGTTTGTCAACGAGCTTAGTCAATGTAGTTGCGAGGAGATTGCTTCGCTCGCCAACAGTGCGGCGGCCAAGGGCCCGCCTTCGGCGTTGGCGGCTCGCAATGACATCACCAACATATTTATATCAGTGAAACCCGAGATTGAAGTGTTCTCGAACACCTCCCCATGCTATAATTTCAGCGAGGGTACTGTGTTATGGGCAATATAACTCAACAAGTTCTGACCGCATTAACAACCTTTCCAGGCAACCTGATCTACCACATGGTCCTGGCCTTTTCAATTGCCGGTGCACTGCAGGCTGCCTTGAGTTTATGGCGCGACAGTGAATTTCCCCAGGGACGTCGCATGGTCATCGGCTTGGGGTTAATGTTAGGGCTGCGCTTTCTGCTCTTTCTCAGCGCAGGCCTCGCTCAACAGGGTCTCTCAAACCCCCACATCCTGCTGCCCATCCTCGATCGCACTGCTACTATCCTCAGCCTGGTGGTCATACTCTGGTTGTGGATTTTCCCCGAGCCGACGCGCCTGCCCGATGCCGCCAGTGGCTTACTGGCACTGCTGACCGCCGCAGCCGCAGCCCTGAGTTGGGCCTGGTGGTTCGGGCACTATTCCGAATCTGCATTTAACACCACCTGGCTAGATATTGGCTGGGAACTCTTCGCCCTGGCCTTACTCGCTCTTGGCCTGACCCTGCTCATAATCCGCCGCCCCAATGGCTGGGAATACGGCCTTGCCATGATGGGTATCGCCGCTTTGGGGCATATCCTGCACCTGATCATACCCCAGGCTGAGAGTGATTTCCCCGGGTTTGTGCGGCTGGCCCAAATGGCCGCCTATCCCATCTTATTCACCCTACCACGCCGATTTAGTGTGCAGCCAACAAAACCTGCGCCTGCGGAAACAATCCCCATCGCTGTACAGCAACCGATCATCCAGGAAAAGCCCCGTTATGGCATCGCCCCACACAACTTGAAAGCGCTGCTACCCATGTTCGAGGCGACCTCAGGATCGAAACTCTGTAGAGCCGTCTCTAAATCAGTTGCCGAGATCATGCTCGCTGATATCTGTCTGATAGTGCTGCCCCCAGGGAGTAACGGCCAATTTTTCATCCAATGCGGATATGATCTCATCCGAGAAGAGAAACTAGGCAATCTGGCGCTGGACCAGGAAAAATTACCCTTACTTGCTCTGTTGCAAACATGAGTTGAGATGTGGTAAACCATAGGAATGAACAAG
>CAZLNX010000580.1:0-2980 GCA_964560795.1 uncultured Anaerolineales bacterium
CTGGGGATGAAGAATACTCCCAGAACTGTAATAAATACAACCCCCACAAACGCATATATCCAGATTTGCTGCCACACCGGGGTGCGCCTTTCAGTGCGTTCCCTACCCAGGTTGAATCCACAGTAGACGCAGACCACCCACGCTGGCTGAACATTCTTCCCACACTGAGGACAGGGAGATAACTTAATAAGTTTTCCACCTGTGAATGGGCAAAAACGCGCCTCCGGTGGATGGGTTCGACCGCAGAGGGGGCAGGGCATAGTTTCCTAACTCTCAGAAGGTGCTTCCGCCTCTGGCTTATGTTCAACAACACCTAACCAAGTGCCGCAATTGGAGCAGTTTTCCTTTTCAGAGGGCACTTCTTGCTTGCAAGACGGACAAATTCGTTCATTATTGACAGACATCTCATTTTGTAAAGGCATACCGCAATGGCTGCACTTTTCTGATCCAGAGCTGTTCAATCGCCCACAGTTAAGACAGGCCATTTCCTTTACTGGGATTCGCGGGACGCTTACTCCGATATTAGAGAGCCAACCAGGTATGAACCGGTACAGCACTACACTTGCCCAAACTACGAGAAATACTGTGAGTACAAGCAAAAATACTTGAAACCAGGTGAGTAGATTAGAAACTGTGCTGAAAGCCGTGATAACGGGTTGCAGAGCAAAATATAATGCCACCAACCCGCCAACAAAAACGAATGCAGTGAAAGCCGGGGCTGCATTAGCATGGCGGGGATAAGCTTGGGGCCACAACAAACCCAATTTCCGCGCATAAACGACCAGGAGCACAAATACAATCAGGTACACGATAATTGTGATCAAGTTTTCTAAGGGTATCGGTAATTCAGGTATCATCATCTCCTGGACAAAAGGCAATCGAATTATCATGATCCTTAATATCCCCAGGCCAAAGAGGGTGAGTGCTAACCTGACAGTCTGTACACCAAGCTGGCGGGGTAGCGAAATGGGCATTGGTGAGGGTGGGGGCGAAGTTGATGGTATGGATTCCTGCGGCTTTAGCGGATTGGCGCAGATTATACAGAATAGATTTTCAGGATCATTGGGATGATCGCATTTTGGACAGTTCATAAAGTACCTCCCGGGAAATTTGATTGCAGAATGAGGTAAATCAAGAAGATGAATTGGCAAGGAGTTTTCCACAATTCATACAATATTTGTGAGATGCATCAATATACGTGTTGCATTCGGAGCATAATAGCTTACTCTCTTTCTCCTGGATGGGTAGAGTAGGCTTAGGGAGAGGTTCAGATTGTTCAGTGACCATAAATAGATAGAGTATCCTCATCCTTTGGGCCAAGTTCTTCACCAGACAGCAGCAAGTTGTGTTGCGACTCGGCTACTTGGAATTCCTCGTCCTCATATAAGCTCTCCCCATTAGGGGGTGACGCAGGTAAAGGGATGGCGGGTGGGGCGGTGGTTACCGCCGTCGTTGTGCTGGCAAGCGAGGCAGTTGTCGCTGGGAGAGATGTGTTGGTAGCAAGGGGCGGTTCAGTGACTCCCGCCACAGCGACGCTCGTTGCTTTGGCCCACGGGAAATTAATCCCCATGTTTTTCATAGCCATCACTCCCCCAATCCCCAGCGTCAGGACAAGCAAAAATGCCCACTAATAGTCGCAAATGAAACAGACTGAGCCTTCTTACCAGGGTTATTTCATGATCGTTTCCTCGATAATTACAATTGGTTGGATATTACGGTGACGATTCAGGTGCCCATATGGTGAATGATTCTGTCTCGCCTGTATCAAGACCGCTGGAAATTTGTATTGGATCACCGCGAATTACATTACTGACACTTACTTCAGCAGTGTTCGGGCCTACATCACCTTGATTTTTTGCAGTAATCGTTACGTTGTTTTCTCCTGGTTCAAGTACTACATTCAACTGATGCGCTGATCCATCCAGGCGAAAATCACTGAGCAGCAGTTCCCCATTGATTTCTAAATCAATAATATCTCCATCAACATTTTTATCATCTCGAACAGAAATCACAATATCAACCTGACTGACATCCACATCAGATAACCCTTGTGGAGGCCTTGGTGTCTGCGTTAAAGTCGAAGTGATTGTAGATGTTAACGTCGAAGTCAGGGTAGGGGATGATGTGACAGTAGGTGATGATGTAACTGTTGGTGTTGCTGTCGGCGGCAATACATATGGAAGCCACTGTTCGCGAGAAAAATATCCTGTCAGGCATAAAACCAGCAGAATCAACAAAACCCACCAGTAGTCACAAAGCCAACATGTCGGAGATTCCCACCATTTTGCATGCATCGGAAAAATACCTCCTTTCTACTTATGCCTGGCTCCAGCCAGCACCCCCCCCATCCAGATAGTTGCCAACCAGAGAGCGAATGAAAACCGTAGAGTGTAAATCCATTTAATTTCGATTACAAAGGGTAAGCCAATGCCAATGACCAATGCCGGGCCACACCCCGCGACCAAACCCTTCAACCAACCCGTTCCGGGGAGCACACGCCAGAATAGGGTCAAAACGATTGTTCCAACCAACAGAGAGACAGTGCCCCAAAGCAACGATTGCCAACCGAATATTAACAAGGGAATTGCGAAAACCAGCGCCTGCCCTAACCACATAGCCAAACCAGACAACAAACGGAAAACAACTCCAGGCATCGTCAAAGGAGCAGCGTCAGAGATTTCCAATTCCGGATTTACTATGTACTCGCCAAGCCTGGCAAGATCATCAGGGATAACCTGGATAGGATAGCCCTCGATATTGGTCTGATCCTGCCATCCCAAGGCCTGGGCAAACCCCCGGGGGATCAGGATGCGCGTCATGCTCGAGTTTATCGAGGCGGGGAGGGCTTTTAAATCTCCCCGCGCCTTCTGCTCATCGACAAGGTCAAGGGCAATAGCAGCTTGTGGAGATAAACCGCCCGCTTCCATCGCCAGAACGCCGGCAGGGAACGCATATACCGCTTCTCCAAATCGGGCCAACG
>CAZLNX010000581.1:0-2972 GCA_964560795.1 uncultured Anaerolineales bacterium
TCATTGTGCCGCTACGTCAATGTATCATAGTGTCCCGCCTTACGTGGATAGCCCATCGCGGTTGATGCTAGTTGGTGTTTGTTTCGCGTTTGGACCTGCCCTCATCATTGAGATCATACCTGAATTACTTGGCTTTTCCGTGCCAACATCCCTCGAAACCGGCATAGCCTTACTTGCCTTCCCCACTTTGCCGCTATTCTACACTTATGCGGTTTATAAACATCGCCTGGGTGACTTAGAGTTTAGAGCCAACCGCATCTTGGGTGGATACAGCTTCATTTTGATTTGCGCTACTGCCTTCACGTTGATTTTCTTCTTTAGCAGGCGGTGGTTTCCCTCACTGCAAAGCGCGTTTGTGATCGGCCTGATTACAACGCTGGGTTTCATTAGCGTCGCGCCAACTTTGCGCACCCGCTATCAGCGCTTAGTTGACCGATTGGTCTACGGTGCCAAACATGACCCAGATGCGGTTCTCGACATTCTGGCCAAGCAACTGCCCGTAGCGATTGGCCGTGAAGCCCTGGTGCAGTTGTTATCCAATGAAATAATCCCAAGTTTGCTCATTCGCCAATCAGCACTGGTTCTATTGAAAAATGGAGACGTAGAAATTCTGTATGCTCAGAATGTAGGTTCGCACGAGGTACCTGAAACCCAACAACATGTTGAGCAACTCTTAGCTCAGCCTGGCCAGTATCGCCCACCTATCATTGAATCCACTGAGACTTGGGATACAAACTCTGATGGTAGTAGGTTTGATTGGGTACGACTGGCGATCCCACTCATTACTAGGGAACACTCTATCGGGGTCTGGCTGTTTGGTCGTCGGGATCCCGATGACTATTATCCTCAGCCTGATCGCAATCTTTTGACCACTTTGGCCAACCAGATCGCAGTGATCATAGAGAACACCGATCTATTCGCACAAGTAATCAGCGGGCGCGATAGGTTGCGCGATCTTTCCCAGCAACTTGTACAGGTACACGAGGCCGAACGGCGATTTATTGCTAATGAATTGCACGACGAGATTGGCCAGAACTTGACAGGACTGAAGCTGATCCTGGATTCAGCCATAAGTACCTTTAAACATGGCTCGACAAATGCGGAACCATTCCATCGGGCGAAAGATTTGGTAGAAATGTTAATCGACACCGTCCATGATCTCTCGCTTGACTTGCGCCCTCCTATGTTAGATGACCTGGGCGTATTGCCAACGCTGGCCTGGCATATCCAGCGCTATACTGAGCAAACTAATATCCGTGTCCACTTTGATCATGATTTGGATGAACGCTTTCCAACTGCCATTGAGGTGGCTGCTTTTCGTATTGTTCAGGAGAGCCTCACCAATGTCGCTAGACATGCGGGTGTTGACTCAGTAGATTTGCGTGTTTGGTTTGATCGCCAGGCTAAGGAACTTTACATTCAAGTCGAAGATAAGGGTTCCGGTTTTGACTATCAGGCTGTATTAGATAATGGTAAAGCCAGTGGATTAATTGGCATGCAGGAGCGGGTGGTTCTATTGGGTGGCCAGCTAATGATCAATGCTTTATTAGGGGGAGGAACCATCCTAGAAGCGACTTTACCTATAGAGAAACGTATTGAGAGACGCCACCATGAGCGTTAGAATTCTGTTAGTTGATGATCATCCCATCGTCCGGGATGGGCTACGGGCGGTTTTGGAAGCTGAGCCTACCTTCCGCGTCATTGGCGAGACGGGAGATGGGTTGGAAGTGATCTCCCTTGTAGAAAGTCTAAAACCCGATGTGTTGGTACTTGACCTGGCATTACCTGGGATGGGGGGATTGGAAATAGTCCGTCAATTGCACGCTAAAGCATGCCAAGTTTATATTGTCATTCTTTCCATGCACGCTAGTGAGGTGTATGTGGGTGAGGCCTTACGAGCAGGAGCACAGGCTTATGTACTGAAAAAATCGGCTTCGGAAGAATTGGTGCAATCTATCCACATTGTTTTAGGTGGGAAACGATACCTAAGTTCGCTAATTTCCGAAGCAGCCATAGAATCTTATTGGGAGGTGGCTCGAGGGGGAAATAGTCTCTATGAAGCTTTAACGGCGCGTGAAAGACAAGTTCTTTATCTTATTACGGAAGGACTAACCAATCAAGAAATTGGCCAAAGGTTAAAAATCAGTGTGCGTACTGCAGAAACCCATCGTGCAAACCTAATGCAGAAATTGGGTTTAGGGAACGCTGCTGAATTGGTACGATTCGCTCTTGAGAGAGGTATCCAACCACCATAACAATATCAGCGTGATAATCCATTAATTCCGTAGTAATACGGATTTGTTTTCCCCCCATAATCAGAAATAATAGTATATGGGGGATTTTTGTGTCCCCTAATCTTTTGATGAGAGAGTATTTATGAAAACAATTCGTGTAATGCTTATCGACAATAATGCCAGTTTTCTACAGTTAGCCAGCGATTATCTGAAGAGTTCTCAAGACATAGCCGTTGTTGGCACAGCGCTCAACAGTCATGATGCCTTGTCTCAGGCATCTGATTTGCTTCCTGATGTTGTCTTGTTGGATATTCGCATGTCCAACCAGAATGGCCTGGAGATTCTGCCGCAGTTACGAATGATACTGCCCTATTCAGCCATTATCATCCTGTCTATGTATGATCTGGATGTTTACCGGGATGCTGCCCAGAAGGCGGGTGCTGTCGGGTACGTACTCAAGAAAAATATGGTGGCAGAGTTGCTTCCAGTTGTCCGGCGAGCAATAAATGACAATAAACGAGAATGAACTATTGCAGATGAATAGAAAAGGTTTTTTTAGAGAAGGAGTAAAACAATATGGAAGGTAATGATGAAGGAGTGTTGATTTCAACCTTACATAGATTACCTCAAGAGAAGTTAGTTGAGCCTGCGGAAAGAGCTGCAGCACAATTTGTTGAATTCATACTAAGACTCTACTGCAAAAAGGGTGCTAGACCCTCCTCAAAACAGCAAAAGTTT
>CAZLNX010000582.1:0-2962 GCA_964560795.1 uncultured Anaerolineales bacterium
CAAGTCTACCCGACTATCCGTTTCTCACAAAACCTATTTTTGATCAGTATACCAATGTTGAATCTCAACCCGATGTTGACACAGCCACGACAATCAATATTGGCGATTGGGATAGCCCAGAACCCGCTAGCCTACCCGAAACAGTCAAAGTTGGTGTGCTATTCGGTCTTAGCGGGGATATTGCTGTTTATGGTGAGGTGCAACAACGGGGTGTCCAATTGGCCGTGGAGCAAATCAACGCCAGCAACTATCTTGGTGCTGGCACATCGCTAGAAGCACTCTTCGAAGATACCGGCGCCAGTGGTGAAGGCGCGATCGCTGCCATGGATACAGTGATTGGTCAGGGTGTAGTGGCAGTGGTTGGCCCAACGCTCTCAACACAGGCCTTTTCCGCCGATCCCATCGCCCAGGAAAGCAGCGTCCCTGTTTTGGGTGTCAGCAATACAGCCAACGGCATCACCGATATGGGCGATTTCGTCTTTCGCGACAGCCTTCCAGAAGCATCGGTAATTCCAGGAACCATTGCTCAGGCAACTGAAATCCTCGGATTAGAAAACGTTGGCATTTTGTGGGGCAATGACGATGATTTCACAGCCAGCGGCTATGAGGTCTTCAAAGGCGCCTTGACGGATAATAACGTCGAGATCGTTGCCGATGAAACCTTCGCCCGCGGCGATGTGGACTTCAACGCGCAGCTAACCAAGATCATTGCCGAAAGCCCTGATGCCCTTGTCGTTTCGGCTTTAGCCCAAGAGGCCGTTCAGATCATCACCCAAGCACGCAATTTGGGTTTTGAGGGTGCCATCATTGGTGGAAATGGATTCAACTCCCCGGCAATCATCTCCCAGGCCGGCGAAGCTGCCGAAGGTGTCATCGTAGGCGCTGCCTGGAATATCGCCAGCGATGCCCCTGCTAGCAAGGAATTCATCGCTACCTTCGAAGAATCTTTTGGCGCCACCCCAGATCAATTTGCTGCGCAATCTTATACCGGTATGTGGTTGATCGCTACCGCCATCCGCCGTGCTGACAGCAGCGACCCGGCAGCTATCCGAGATGCTTTGGCTGCAATTGAGGATTTCAACAGTCCCCTGGGCAGCTTCAGCTTCGATGCAGACCGCAACCCCGTGCATGACCCGGTTGCACAGATCATTCGCGATGGACAGTACCAAATCTTGAGTGCGGAGACCGCGCAGCCTTAAGGTTACAAATACCAACAAACTCATCAACATCACCCTGAGCGGAAATCTGAGTTTCATCGGATTGCAATCGAAGGGTGTTTCTTACAATCGTTCCTTCGACTACCACTTCGCATTGCTCAGTGTCCGCTCAGGAATTGATATGCTTCAATATTTATAATGACCTTCCTCCAACAAACGGTCAATGCATTGTGGCTGGGATCAGTCTATAGCCTATTCGCCCTGGGCTACGCACTGGTATTCAGCGTTCTTGGGGTGCTGAATCTAGCGCATAGCGCGGTTTTTATGTGGGGAGCCTATCTGGGTTGGCTAGCTGCCACCCAAATGGGCTTGCCTTTGCCCCTTGCAGGGTTGATCGCCATACTAGGCGCAGGCGTGATCGGCATCCTGCTAGATTTGGTCGCTTTCGCGCCGCTGAGGAAACGCGATGCGCCTCGAATATCTCAATTGATCAGCAGCTTGGGTGTATCATTAATACTGGTCAAGATCGCTCAGATTGTCTTCAGCGCTCAGCCGCAGTTCTTCACACTGAGCCCGCTTCTCAGCCAATCGATCCCCCAATTGCCATTCAAAATAACCGTCATTCAGGGAGCCATCTTTTTTATCGCGATCCTCACGATGGTACTGCTGCGCCTGCTGATCCGCAAAACTCGCCGCGGCAAAGCCATTCGGGCAGTCTCAATGGACGCACAGACTGCAGCCTTGTTTGGCGTTCCGGTGGAATCGTATTACCGCTTTGTATTCTTCCTTTCGGGTGTATTGGCGGGTGCGGCTGGCTTGTTGTATGGTCTGGCTTTCAACAATGTACTACCTTTCATGGGAGATGCGATCGCGCTCAAAGGGCTGACTGTTATCGTGCTGGGTGGCCTGGGCAATATCGAAGGGGCAGTCATCGGGGGATTCGTCATTGCGGCCCTGGAAATTGCCAGTATTGCTTTGGGCGGCAGTACATACCGGGATGCGATCATCTTCTTGTTATTGATCCTGGTCCTGTTGATCCGCCCTCAAGGATTACTGGGAGAGAAAACGCCTAGCCGAGTTTAGTGATACCACTATGCAGATTCTTTGGGATTTCTTCGGCAACATCGGAATTACACAATCGGTATTTCAGTTCATGCTGGTGAATATCATCCTGGCGTTGAGTATTTTTATCACGCTCTACGCTGGGATTTTCTCCCTGGCCAATGTTGGCTTCATGGCTATTGGCGCATATTGCGGCGTAATCTGCACGCAAACCTACGGACTGCCACTTTGGGTTGGATTGATTGCCGGAATGATCCTGGCCGGGATCAGCGCATATATACTAGGGTTGCCAGTGCTGCGTCTGCACGACATCTATCTGGCCATCGCGACCATCGGCTTTGGAGAAATCGTTCGTATCGTTATCTTGAACATGGATACATTCCTGAGTTTCATTCGCGGAAATACCATCGTACTGACAGGGGGCGCATTGGGCATTAAGGGAATCCCAAAGATCACCCAGACCTGGCACTTGTTGGTATTCATCATTCTCATCCTGGCGATATTTCATCGCTTAGGGAACTCCAGATTTGGGCGTGCCTTACGGGCTATCCGCGATGATGAGCAGATCGCTTCAGGGATGGGCATTGACGTTGTTAAAATGAAGAGTGCGGTTTTTATTTTGAGTGCTATCCTGGCGGGAGCAGCAGGGGTTTTCAGCGGGCATCTGACCCGAATCATCAGCCCGGGAGTGTACAACTTCGCCAGAGTCGTCGATATCTTGGCATTCACTGTCTTAGGTGGCA
>CAZLNX010000583.1:0-2957 GCA_964560795.1 uncultured Anaerolineales bacterium
GATGTCAAAAGCTATATCAAGGATTTGGAGAGCAACCTACCCCCCGGTTTCAACCCCAAAGGCGATATTTACATCTTTGTCGATGAGTGTCATCGCACCCAATCGGGTGATCTCCACAGCGCCATGAAAGCCATCCTGCCCGATGCCATGCTGATTGGCTTCACCGGCACCCCCCTGCTCAAGGCGGATAAACAACGCAGTATCGAAATCTTCGGCGGCTATATCCACACATACAAATACGATGAAGCTGTCAAAGATGGGGTCGTGCTCGATCTCCGTTACGAAGCCCGTGACATCGACCAGAACATCACTTCTCAGGAGAAGATTGACCTATGGTTCGAAGCCAAGACCAAAGGCCTGAACGACATAGCTCGGGCACAACTCAAAAAGCGCTGGGGCACCATGCAAGCGGTGCTGAGTTCTCAAGATCGCCTGGAAACCATCGTGGCCGATATTCTGCTCGATATGGAAATCCGCGATCGGCTGCAAAGCGGACACGGCAACGCTTTGCTCGTTTCAAGTAGTATTTACCAAGCCTGCAAGTTCTATCAGATTTTTGTCGATCATGGCTTTACGAAATGCGCCATCATCACATCCTATAAGCCTTCACCAGCCGACATCAAAGGGGAAGAAACCGGCGAAGGATTAACTGAAAAGCTGCGCCAGTACGAGATTTATAACAAGATGCTGGATGGACAAGATGTCGAAACGTTCGAGAAAGAAGTCAAGAAGAAATTCATCAATGACCCGGGGCAGATGAAACTACTGATTGTGGTGGATAAACTGCTCACCGGGTTTGATGCCCCCCCAGCGACCTATCTCTACATCGACAAAAATATGCAAGATCACGGATTGTTCCAGGCCATTTGTAGGGTCAATCGCCTGGACGGGGACGATAAGGAATACGGCTATATCATCGACTACAAAGACCTGTTCCAAAGCCTGGAAGGGGCCGTCACTGACTACACATCCGGAGCCTTTGATGCCTACGATCCAAGTGATGTGCAAGGCTTACTGACCAATCGTTTGGATAAAGCCAAAGAGCGGCTAAAAGAAGCCCAAGAGGCCATCCGGGCTTTGTGTGAACCCGTCGACCCGCCCAAAGGTCAGGATGAATACCGCCATTACTTCTGCGCCCAAGACACGTCAGACAAAGATGCGCTCAAAGCGAATGAAGCCAAACGCATGGCCCTGTACAAGCTGACGGCATCCCTAATCCGGGCTTATGCCAACATCGCTAACGAACTCCCCGAGGCTGGGTATAGCGATGCCGAGATCGCGAAAATCAAAGCTGAAGTTGATCACTATGAAAAAGTGCGCAGCGAGGTCAAACTTGCCAGTGGTGACTATATCGACCTGAAGATGTACGAACCCGCCATGCGTCACCTGATCGACACTTACATACGTGCTGAAGAAAGCCGCAAAATTTCCGCATTTGATGATCTCACCCTGGTTGAGTTGATCGTTGAACGGGGGGCTGACGCCGTTGACGAATTACCAGAAAGCATCGCCAGTAATGATACTGCGGTAGCCGAAACCATTGAGAACAACCTGCGCCGTTTGATCATTGATGAACATCCCATCAATCCCAAGTATTACGAGAAAATGTCTCTGCTCTTGGATACACTCATCCAGGAGCGCAAAGCCCAGGCCCAAGATTACGAAGTCTATTTACACGAATTGGTGGAATTGACCCGACGGGCAGCCGATCCAAGTGGTGCCAGTGGCGTTGCCTATCCGACAACCTTGAACACGGCTGCCAAACGGGCCTTATATGAAAACCTGGATCAAGATGAAGCTCTAGCGCTTGCTCTCGATGGCGATATTCGGGACACCCGCAAAGATGATTGGCGCGGGCATGTGATCAAAGAACGTGAAGTGCGCTACGCCATTCAAGAGTATATTGAAGATGATGCCGAGGTCGAGCGCATTTTTGAGTTGGTCAAGAACCAACGTGAGTATTAGTCCATGCACCAGATTGACGTGAACGGGCTACCTGTTGATATTGTCCGCAAGGATATCAAGAACCTGCACCTGGGGGTTTACCCGCCCAATGGGCGAGTGCGCGTGGCGGCTCCCTTGCGATTGGATGATGAAGCCGTGCGTCTGGCTGTGATCGCCCGCTTAGCCTGGATCAAGCGCCAGCAAGCCAAGTTCGAAGCCCAGGAGCGCGAAACCAGGCGCGAATACCTGAATGGGGAAAGTCATTATTTCTTGGGAGCACGCTATCGCTTGAATATCATCGAGGGAGATATCTCACCAAAGGTGGTTGTGCGTAATATGCAATATCTCGATCTCTACATCCGTCCTGGGGCTGATACGGCCATGCGCAAACGTGTTCTGACCAACTGGTATCGTTCCAACCTCAAGGAGATGATCCCCACACTGATAGAGAAGTGGGAACCGATCATTGGTGTTCGGATTGCCGATTGGGGTGTCAAGCAAATGAAGACCAAATGGGGCAGTTGCAATATTGAAGCACGGCGAATCTGGCTCAATCTGGAATTAATCAAAAAATCACCGCGCTGTCTTGAATTTATCGTTGTCCATGAAATGGTGCATTTGCATGAACGTCAGCATAATGAGCGTTTTGTGGAATTGTTGACCAAGTTTTTTCCACAATGGCGAAGATATCGGGAAGAATTGAATCGTGCTCCGCTGGCGCATGCGGAGTGGGAGTATTAGTTTGCTGGCAAATCTGTGGGTATCTTTGCGAGAGTAGCGTAGTAAGGTCCACTAGCTATCAGAAGTTGGCCACGGATACAGCGCTAAAGCAGGCGGAGCTGATTGCGGAGGAGTTGGTGATAGGGTGTAAAAACAAATACAATGGGTGTAACTCTCAAACTCAATAGATATCACATTTCCATTGTACACCATCATTTTCCCCACTTATTCGATTCATATCTAGAAAAATATTCAGAGATATACTCAAACGACGGCATACAACCTATGTTGTA
>CAZLNX010000584.1:0-2955 GCA_964560795.1 uncultured Anaerolineales bacterium
GTATCTTCACTTGTTTTTTTGGTAAAGGACTTGACTTCATGATAGTAAGCTTAAATACTGCAAATCGCCCCTAATTCTACCCCGCCTATCCACTTTGATCAAATTAGAGGAATATATGAATTTACTCAAGAGGAATACCGTTCCTGTTAGGAACGATATTCCTAGATTTCCTTGACCTTGAGGCGGATTCCGCTCACAGACAGGACTTCCACGCGGGACCCAGGGCTGATCGGCGTGCCCAGGGCGGATTCTGCACTCCAAAGCTCGCCCCCCGCTTGAACAGAACCAGACCCAAAGGCTGGAATTTCATCCTTTACTACACCCACGCGTCCGACCAGGGCTTCGCGTCCCGTCCGGACAGGAGTCTTCTGGGCTCTCACCGCGAAAGCCAAAGCGACTGCGAAAAACCCTCCTGTGATCAAAGAACTCACAATCACCAGGGGCACTGAAACTCGTTGAAACTGCGGCGTCGCCGGAGAATTGAATAGCACCAATGCCCCAACAATCAGAGAGCCAACACCTGCGGCGGTGAGGGCTCCGTGCGTAGGTGCCTTGATATCCAAAACGAAGAGCACAAAGGCCGTAGCTAAGAATATCATCCCAAACCAGTTAACGGGCAGAACCCCCAACCCATATGTCGCCAGCGAGAGACAGACAACGCCAATGAAACCCGCTACCCAGCCCCCTGGATGAGATAGCTCAATCAAAATTGCCTGAACGCCAATCGTGAGTAAAATGAAAACAATATTTGGGTTGGTAAGGACAGACAAAAGCTGTTCAATCAGTGTTAATTCCATACTGTTGACTTCAGCATTGGCAGTCTGTAACGTGCGTTCGCCCTCCAAAGTTTCGACTTCAAACCCATCCAGTTGGCTCAAAAGGTCGTGCACATCGTTGGCGATTATATCCACCAACCCGGCATCCAATGCTTCACTCGCTGATACCGCCGTCGCATCTTCGATGGTCGCTTCGGCCAAAGCGACGGCGTCCAAGCCCCGTCCTTCGGCCAAAGACCGAATTTGGGCTTTGAGAATCTCCTTGACCTTGGCTTCCATGGTTTCACCGATATCTTCCCCCTGCGCGCCAACGGGACTGGCTGCGCCGATGGCTGTCTCAGGTGCCATGGCGGCCACATGCCCAGCCAAAGTGATCACCGTACCCGCGCTGCCTGCAACGGCTCCACGAGGGGCAACATAAACCACAACAGGAATTTTGCTAGCACGGATGATCTCAACAATATCACCCATGACATCCACACCACCCCCTGGAGTATTGAGTTGGAAGATCAACACCTCGGCGCCGCGCTGTTCGGCTAAACGAATGCCGCGCTTCAAATACTCGGCCATCGTCGGTGTAACTGCGCCGTCAGCAGTAAGCACCATCGCCAGAGGCATATCAGCTTGTACCTGGGCCGCAGCCAAAGGCACATGTAAAACCCCAACCAAAACAACGAAAAATATAAAACTAACAAAGAATCTTAATCTAAGCACTGTTCACTCACCACTATCCACCAAGTTTTATTGCCTGTTTGATCCAGTCCGATGGATCTGGAGCTCGTCCTGTAGAAGCCCGAAAGATTTCCTGAACATCTGCAGGTTCCATTTTCCCAAGTTTGGCAAAGGTTACAACCCCAGCATCCGCTAACACAGCAGCATATTTAGGGCCAATGCCATCAATTTGCGTCAGATCATCCGGCACTGCAGGCGAAGCCTTGGGTTTCTTTGCTGGTGCCAGTTTAGGCACGGGTTTCGCTTCATCGGGTGGCAAGACGACCCGCGTATCTGGCTTCTCGACTTCTTCCTGACGTTGATTCTGCAGCCACCACCATACGATCATCGCGGCAGCTAAGCCAAGTTTCAATCCATAACGCCAAGGAGAAAATCGTTTGCGTTTTGCCGAAAAGAGGGTATTTCTAATCTTCATCTGGTTGCTCCTTCTCAATTGTATCGTCGTTATCTCCACGCAAAAGCATAGCGCCAATATAAAACGATGGCACCTGCCCAATAAGAATTATAGAAAAGAACGCCATGTAGATCAACCTAATCGTCGGCAACATTTCAATAGATTTCTCTTCCATCTCCAGTAGAGAAGTCTGCATATCAAGAAAATTCTCTTTCAGCGCTTCGAACTGCGGCTCAAGATCTTCAACCTGCTGGTTTACTAAATAAAGATCGTCGGCCAGAACTGCGAGATCATCACGCAAAGTTAGCAGGTTCACGCTTGCAGTATTGAGATCATTTTCCATCCGGCGTAAACCGTCCGGAATATCTTCCAGGTTTCTGCCAAGTTCTTCTAGGGCTTGATCCAGTGGGACTTCGGGATCATAGTCTATGCCCAAACCAACCGTCCAATCTGCGCCGAAGAAATTGGGAACTGTAAGCTGGAGCGCTGACAGAAAGGTCAGGGTTTCATCCACCGCTGCAGCGGTTTCGATCAAAGTGGGCATGGAGGCCTGTACTCCATCCATTGCTTCTGGCACATCCTGGACGATGATCTGAGAGGCCTCATCAATCAACGGTCGCGTATCCGTGAGGGTAAAGGTCACATCAACAATTGCAATACGAACTGTTCCTAATGAATCATCTACGGTCACAAGCACATCGCCTGTTTCTTCAAGAAGATCAGATGCAATGACCAGATTCTCGTGCGTCATTGCTAGATTTCGAATCAGCAAATCCTGAGAATACGTGATTATTTTGTCGCCAAACAAAAGGCCAGCAACACTTATCGCAGACCAAATCACGCTGACAAGAATTCGAATCATCCCCATAATCGGTGATATGTTTGATTGCATACAGATACTTTACAATAAAGTGTCCCTTTTCGCAACTAACTGGGAGCGATGCTTGACCTCATCCAAGCCTCGGTGTAAAATCGTCTCGCTGTGAAGCACAGCATCCATGCGGGCGTCGCCAAGTGGTAAGGCATCAGCCTTCCAAGCTGACATTCGCCGGT
>CAZLNX010000585.1:0-2922 GCA_964560795.1 uncultured Anaerolineales bacterium
CTTTTGCAGAAACCATCAATCAATTATTAGCTGATGACGAGCGTAGAATGTCACTGGCAAGATCTGGCTTCCGTTCTTGGCAAGAAAATTTCTCATGGGAAAATATTGCCAAACAATATGAAAGGCTTTATTTGGATTTGGTAAAGTAAGCAGACTATGGGAACTATTATTAATGTTATTGCTCACCTAACCATTGGGTTTGACACTTGCCATGGATTCCCAGTTCAGGTGAGTAATCTTTGCTCTTTGGTTTTCTGATGTCCATCTTTACACCATTTTAGTCATGAACATTTTGATTGTTGAAATTGCTAGAAATTTTGAGAATTGCATACACTTTTTGAAAACTTCCTTTGAATGCATTGCGCTGTTGTTTGAGAAAACAGAGTTTATATTTATCAGTGCAATTCGCCAAATCTCTCACCAGTACTTCTTCAATTTTGGAGTGTAGCAGACAATCGTGTTGAAACTTTTTGAAAAAAAACTCTCAAACGATCAAGTTGCAGAAACTAAAATTAGAATATTTGAGAGGGTAATCATTGTAATAGGGATATTATTGGTTCTTCTACCAATTAGTCCTTTGAACATGCCTTTAGCGCACCGAGACTCCGGTGTCTTTCTTTACATGGGGTCCCAAATACTGCGTGGTGATTTGCCTTATGTGGACGTATGGGATCATAAGCCACCGGTAATATTTTATATAAATGCATTGGGATTATTTTTTGGGAATGGATCAAAATGGGGTGTATGGTTTGTCGAATTAGTATTTCTGTTTTTTGCAGCTTCGATTAGTTATAAGTTATTCAAAAAAGCATTTGGTCGATTGCCTTCAATTTTTTCATTATTTCTTTGGTTGTTCGGTTTGAATCTTCTGATCTTTGGTGGCAATTTCACGACTGAATATACGCTCCCTTTCCAATTTGCTTGTATGTGGCTTGTTTATGAATCGGAAAAACATGGATTCATTAAATGGCGCGGCTTTTTGGTTGGAGCTCTTTGTAGCATCGTTTTTTTGACCAAGCAAAATGCGATTGGTATCGGAATATCAATTGGTTTATATTTAATTTTCAGCAGATTTGCGGCGGGACAATTCAAAAAATTGGTGCGAGAGTTTATCGCTATTGTGCTTGGTAGCCTGGCAATTCTTTTGCCAGTGGTGATATATTTTAAATATCATAATGCCCTATATTCTTTTTGGAATATTGCCTTTGGTTATAATTTCTCCTATTTGGCTACTGTTGAACATAGCCGTCTTGTAGCATCAATGAGCATAAAGAGTCGCATTGCGTCCATCTACGATGGAGTTTACCAGTTATCAACTTTGGGGTTGCCCCAATTCGCGCTGGTTGGTTGGAGCGGTGGCTTGTCGTTAGTGCTCTTTTGGAAACAATTGCGGCAAGATTTGCGTACGTTAATATTAGTGTGTCTAATTGACCTTCCATTGGAATTGATCCTTGCCAGTATATCTGGAAGAACGTATCAGCACTATTTTATGGCGTTATTGCCGATTTTTTCCTTTTTCGCTGCCCTTGCTTTTTGGACTTTGATTGAGGGAATTATAAGAATTTATGGCTCACAAAAAGTGGCGTTTTTCTTTACGTTTTGTGTGTTATTTGTGTTATCCTTATTTAATCTCATGAAGTATAGAAATGTGGTGGCCGGATACCCAAATAACAATACAACGAGTGTTCTAACTTTTATCGACCAGGTGACCACAGATGATGACACCGTATTAATTTGGGGCGCTGAAGCAGCAACAAATTTCTTTGCTGGGCGGGTGAGCCCATCGCGTTTTGTGTATCAGTATCCCCTCTTTACTCCGGGCTATGTCAATGAGGAATTGATCGAAGAATTTCTCAATGACATTACCCAGAATAAACCTGCCTTGATTATCGATACTAAAAACCCAAAAACGCCATTTTTAAAATTTGATGTTACTTCAGAAAAAATCGAGAACCGTATTCAATTTATTCGCTCGCATTATCTGTATATGGAAACACTTGATTCGTGGGATATTTACCAATTTGAAGGCCAACGTTAGATTGTTCCAAACCGAATCATTAGAAAAGGTCCTTGATTTTTTTGATATGGTATCGCATGAAAATAATTATGACCAACTGGGTCAGGAAAATTTCTCCTAATGTATTCACCGTCTCATTTATTTGTGCTGTGCTTGCAAGTTTCATTGCATTTCCATCGCTCTGGCGATTGATTCCATTCCACTACCCAGATCTTTACCCTTTTGTAGATCTAAAAGGGCGACTGGCACATATCGAGGCATACGGACAGGGCTATGATGTATATGAGCAGCCTAATCCATTAGATCCATTAAATCGAGTCAATGATAAGCCATCCATAACATTAAAGCTGCATGTGCTTGGATTATCGGTCCGGCATGCGCCCTTAATTGGTGTGGCAATTGTGGGGATATTCGTCGGGCAAAGCTTATACATTCTCCGGCCTTCAGGCTGGCGTGATGCGTTCATTTCGATTCTTATCTTTTGTAATCCTGCCATTTTCTTGCTTATTGAGAGAGGCAATGATGATCTGGTAGTTTTTATTTTTTTGTTTGTGGTTCCATATCTAATATCTGGGGGTTCCATAGTTGGGCAAAGTTTTGCCACGGTTGTTATATTTTTGTTAGGGCTAATGAAGTATTATCCCCTTGCCGCATTGATATCATTTTGGACAAATATATCTAAACACTCTAGGAACAGGATTTTTCAGCTTACGTCCCTCGTCGCAGGCGGAGTGGCGATTTTAGTAAGCCTAAAGGAATATCTTTTTCTTCGAGGAGACATTCCCAGCCCTGATGGCTTATTGACATTTGGCATTAATAATATAGTTGTGCAAACTAATTACTTGACTTCGAAATATCTGGGTCTGATTTATTCGCAATTTGGGGAAGCGATATTAAAACCAATG
>CAZLNX010000586.1:0-2912 GCA_964560795.1 uncultured Anaerolineales bacterium
CGACTTTCTCTCTTTCCTTTTGTCCTTTTTGGTTCCGGCTCGTCCGGGTTAGGGCTTTCATCAGAAATTCTAATCCTCGTTGCCAGTCACCCAGTTCGGCATAAAGCGTGCCCATGTTGTTCAGGGTGATTGCCTCGCCCTGCGTATCGTTCTGATGTTGCCGCTGTGAAAGTGCTGCGCGGAAATTTTCTAATGCAGCGTCAGGTTCTCCTAATGACTGCAGAACACTGCCAAGGTTATCCAGAATATCAGCCTCGTGACGCGGATCTCCGAGTAAGCGGCATATGCTGAGTGCTTTCTCAAACTTCTCTTTCGCCTCCTGACGGTTACCTAGCAGGTGAGCCAGCGTCCCCAGGTTATTAAGGACGCTTATTTCATTATCTTTTTCGCCATGCTGTTGGGCCAGTTGTAAAGCCTTCTCTAGATGAACACCTGCCTGATCGGGCTGACCCAGATCCGTATACCCTGCCCCCAGATTGTTGAGCAATGAGATTTCGTTTTCGATATCTGCCAATATTTGGGCTGCTTGCAAGCCACGCTCCAGCCAGGGAATATAGGCATCTTTCCACAAGCCTCTACGGCCTAAGAAGCCTTGTATAGCACGCACCCATTCGAGTATTAGCTCATCTCGTTCTCGATCACTGACTTCATCAAGGATGTTTGATTGGCATAAAATCCCCCATCCGCGGTTGATTAGTTCAAATTCAGACTGAAGTACACGCCAGTCTGCCTGGTTGATCTGAGAGAACTCAATGTAGAATTGCACAAATCGTAACCGCGCTCGACTCATTTCAAGATGATACCTTTCTTTTATGGATTGAGAAATAGCGGTAGAGCGCTTTTACTGTGGGATTCATTTCTGTTTCGCAAATCCCTCCCTTGAAATCTGTATGCCTTCAAAGGCCATATTCTTGACATTTCCTTCGTTGATTTGAGATGCTATTTCTAACGCAGTTTCAAAATGATTTAGGGCTTTGCTGTACAAAGCCAGTTCGAGGTAAACGTAGGCCAGGTTGTTCAAGGTGATCGCTTCACCGCGTTTGAATCCAATCTTCCGGGAAACGGTCAGGCTTGTAGTGAAAATTTCGAGAGCCTGTTTGTATTCCTTGTTGTGAAAGAAGATCGCCCCCAGATTATTTAGAGTGGTTATTTCTCCAGCACGGTCACCCATTTCACGCTTTAGATCAAGGGAGTAATTGTAGAATTCCTTTGCATCCTCTATTTTTTCAAGCGCGTAATACGTGCTGGCAATATTGTTTAACACGGTGGGTAAATACTGACGGAAATCCTTTTCTTCGATGATCGAGAGTGCTTCTTGAAAAAACGATAGTGCATCCTGATGTTCCTCCAACGACAGGTGGGCCTCTCCGAGATTGATTAGAACCAATGCTTCCCCCAAATGGTCTCCTGCATTCTTGCGTATCGAAAGCGATTCTCTCAAGTATGAAATGCCAATATCAGTTTCTTTGCCAAAAAGGTAAATCGCTCCTAGGCTGTTCAGGATCGATCCCTGAGAGTCGTTATCTTCATTGCTGATCGCAAGCGCGAGCGCTCCATCAAAGTAACGAATTGCCTGAGCGCGTTGACCGAGAGCGTTCGAGTACCATCCAAGATTGATTAACGAGTGCATTCGTTCCTGGTGATTCCCCAGCGCTTCGGCGATGTCTTTCCCCAGTGTGTTCCACTTCAAACCTTCAGACCACAAGCCTCGCTTCATTTGGAAATGATGCACAGATGCTATCAGGGTCAGTATTGATAATTCTGCATTTGTTGTTTTTATCAGCCGATTCCAGATTCTCTGGGAGATTTGGGGCCATTCGTTATCGAACCAATCCCAGTCATCTGGATGAAGGGTCGCATGAGACAAATAATACTGAATGTGTCTATCCCTAGCGGACGCCATAATTCAAATGCGTTCATCGGCTTCAATGTTTTTCATTCTTTCAGCCGTTTTCTAAGGTTCTCAAGTGCGGAACGATGATCCTGCAAACCAGGAGATTCTATAGCTTCGTCGATTGGAATGACTTGCTCCAATAGACGAATAGCCGTTTTGTAGTCGCCGAGGCGTTCGTGAATGAGAGAGATATTGAAGAGTGTTGCTGCTTCCTTAGCTTTGTCACCAATCTCTTTCGAAATGGAGAGCGACTCTTCGTAGTATCTCGAGGCACTTTGATAATTATCTTGGCGGTAATATATCTGTCCGATGTTATTTAGTGTTTGTGCTTCCCCAGCTTTATCTTGAATATCCTGACGGAGTTGGAGCGCTCGTTGGAAATGGCTTAGTGCTTCATCATATTGGTTCAACGCAAACAATGATGCCCCGAGATTGTTTAGCGTCTGGGCTTCCCCTAATTGGCTCTCAGTTTTCTGGAATAGCGCCAGAGCTTTTTCACTATAACCCAAAGCTTGTTCGTGTTCGTTTTGCACGAAATAAATCTGACTGATGTTATTGAGCGCAACGGCTTCCCGGTAAGGATTTCCTAGTTTTCTGAAGATAGTTAGGGATTGGGCAAAATGATCCATGGCCAGGGGAAATTCTCCAACTGCATGATGAACGCTCCCAATGCTGTTCAAGATGTTCGCTACCTCAGCGGGATTATCGATTTCTCGAAGAATAGAGAGAGCTTGATTGAAGTATTTCAAGGCCAGGCGTCGTTCCCCCAACTCGTAATGAAGCAACCCGATATTGCCAAGTACCGAGGCTGCTGAATTTTTATCACCCACTTCGCGCAGGCTAACATGCGCTCGCTCAAAGAGATCTATGGCTCGTTGGCGCTCTCCGAGTAAGTGATAGGTTAGGCCAAGGTTGTTTAACGTGATTGCCTCGACCGGTTTATTCCCTATCTCTCTCAAGATGTGAAGGGCTCTTTCGAAATGTTCAAGGGCATGCTGGTAATCCCCCATCGATTGAT